>JACQVJ010000016.1 GCA_016209805.1 Ignavibacteriota bacterium | reverse complement strand
GAGGTGTGGCTTCATTCAAATCGATGATGGTATCGCCAAGAACGACTCGAAAGAACCCTTCCTTCTTAAGGTTCGCGATTGCCTGGTCGAGCGTCTCCTTTGGATGAACAGGAAGTGGGAATGTAATGTAGATTTTTAGAGTGGCACCTTCCTCTGCGCCCTGAGAACCATCTTGGGCTGCTTTCGTAAGGACGTCCACAACAGAGCGGACCGAATCCTTCGTCACGAGGCTGCCGCAATTGTAACAGTACGTTTTCCCTATGCGCGCAAAAAGAAGTCGAAGGTAATCATAGATTTCTGTGGCAGTGCCGACGGTCGACCGTGGATTGCGCGTGTTGCTCTTCTGCTCAATTGCCATCGCCGGACTGATCCCCTGAATGAAGTCCACATCGGGCTTATCCATTCGCTCAAGGAACTGTCGCGCATATGAGGAGAGGCTCTCAACATACCTGCGTTGCCCCTCAGCATAGATCGTGTCGAATGCGAGGCTTGATTTGCCCGACCCGCTGACACCCGTAACAACAATCAACTTCCTGCGCGGAAGATCGATGTTGATGTTCTTGAGGTTATGGACACGTGCACCACGAACGATGATCTTGTCCTTGAGTGCAGGCGATCCCTTCGATATCTTTGCTTTTCCCTGAGTACGCCGTCTTGCCATGTCGTGATTCAACGCCTACGAAAACCCTGGATTATGCAACATCCAAGCTAAGGGAAAGGGGGTGGAAAAGCAATTAGCTGAAAATCGGGGAAGGGATGAAACTCAAAAGGCCTCTGTGAGCTTTTCTTCACAGAGGCCTTTCCCTCGCGGTGCTGCAAAGACCACTCAGCGCACAGTTCCGTTGATTGAGGTGTAGGCGCTTCCGTTCCCTCCAGCAAGACTTACGACCGACACGGCAACGGACACTGCAGTTAGCGTGTCGATGGAAATCGTCCCATCACTTAGACGGAACGTAAAATCCGTAGTCCCCGGGCCAGCGAGAATCACGTCCTCCAGAATTACCGAGCCTTCGATGCCAAAGGAGAGCTGTACCTGGTTCACAGGTGCAAGAGGATCGGGGGGCGGAGAAACTGTGGCAGCAACGCTGATTGTTGTTCCGGCGGCAAGCGGATGTCCAAGCTCGTCGGAAACTATGAATGAGAAGTCCTGGAAGCTGCCATTTGAAATACTGAACGTGCCTGGTGAAATCGGTGAGACCTGCGCCCTGCCACTCCAGAGGAGAAAAATGCTATCCTGGACCGTAACTCCGCCTTCACCAATCGTTCTTGCCACAACATAATGATATCCGTTGGGTGGAAAAGGATTGCCGCTGAACAACGTTACGGTTCCCAGTCCACTTGGGTCGGTAAACACACTCGCCTGTATGACACCCGCATCGCTTCTGAAGTACACAGCTGTATTTGGAACGACCGGATTGCTGTACTTATCACCCACAAGGACACTGATCCTGTCGGTTTTTCCAATGATGCCGAGAGCTGGGAAGTTAAACCGTTCCGGGCCGAGACTGAAGTGATTCTGATCCGGCAACCCCGCATTGATCACGACTCGCACCGGGCTCGATGAAATTATCCGGCCCCCTACGGTTGTGGATGCAACAATCTGAACGACGCCCGAAACGACTCCGCTGTTGAAGGTCGTGAACGCCCGCCCAACGGCATTGGTGGTAAGCGCAGGTGGTGAAATATACTCTCCGCCACCAAGACTGCCAATCGTCGTAAACACAAGCGTCACCGCGTGCGTTGCGTCGACTGGAAAACCCAGAGAGTCACGCACCTCCCATCCAAGAATGGATGTCTCTTGGCCGCCTACGCCGTACACGGATATCTCCTGCGGATCCGCTCCAAGGAATGCTATCGTTTGTGCCGTCCCTCCACCTCCTCCGCTGACAACGGATCTTGGATTCAACTGAATATTGACGGGAACCGCAGTCCCCTGCTGCACCTGCACAACAATCACCGTGTCCCTGTATGCCGTTTTGGAAGTGCTGATGGTGACCGCTGTCGAGCTATCGACATCGAATACAAAATTGTAATTACCCTCGGCGTTGGTGACGGTCGTTTGAGGCGCCGATGTAACGGTCTGAGCACGAACACTTACTCCCGGTAGCGGAACCGCTGTCAACGCATCACTGATTTTACCACTGATCGTCACTTTTCCTGGTTCCGCTGCCTGGTCTTCCTTGCACGCAGTAAAGAGCGAAGCAATCACTGCAGCCATCATAAAGAGCAAGCAGACATTTCGTGTCATTTGTTCCCCCTCGAAAATGATGAATCCCACACGTGACTAATTATCTCTACCACGGACATGGCTTTCTTCTTTGAGCTTGCCTTGGAGCCACCGCTCGTAGATGCCGTCCTCCTTGACTTTTTGTTGGATCCGATCCTGCAGCATCGGCACAAGCTCTGCCTTCAAAAGAATGATCAGCTCTTTCTTCTTCACCTCATCCTTATTATAGCCGAAGAGATATCTCAGCCCAAATATGTACCAGGGAAGATCCTTCAGAAACGGGATGCCCGTCCGAATCGTGTTTATTTCGGTGCTGTACAGACCTCCGATGATTGTCTCCTCACCGTCGAGCAGAAGGAGGTTGGTGTTTGCCTTGGTCTTGTTGATAATAGTCGTTAACGCGCCGGGAACCACGGAACTGCGCTCCACGTCAACATCCATATGAATAAAGTTCACCCCTTGCTCTGTGATCACTTGTGGCCTGACCTTGACGATGGTCCCAGCACTGTAAAACTTGTCGATAAGGTTTCCGGCAAAGTCTCTTTCTTTGATGGAGAAATCCTGGCCGACTTGAATACGTCCTTCGATTCCGGACCTGACAATCAACTGGGGACCGGAGAGAATCTCACCCAATTCATAGTTCGAAAAGAGCTTTGACACCAGATCGATATTGGCAAAACTGACTTTGGGGGTGAATTCTGTTTTGAAAATTTCAGTTGACACACGATCCGCTCCACCAAACGACGATGCCACAGTGTAATCCTTGGTGGTCTTCATGAAGTTCCAGTTGATTCCCACCTCGTCAAGTTTTGTGAGATTCACTTCAAAAAAGACGGCAGAGATTTTTATTTCCCTGCTCTTGATTGAGGCAACCTCTTTCTGTATGTCCGGGGAAACACCTGCCAATGCAGTAGCCGTGACGGGCCCTTCCGTCCCTGGGATGGGCGTGATTTGAATGTAGTTTTCGTATTCGGTATACCAGAAGGTGTTCTTACGGCAGATATCCTCCAGGGCATCACGCCAATGCACCCCCTGAATATCGATATTAAACGGATGCGTGCGATGCTCAGAATCGATTACGAACTACCCGAAAAATTTCTGGGTCACTTCACTGATTACCTGGAGCGCCCTGTCCAGCGGCGTCGTTGCCGCGAGCGAAACCAGCTCTTCAGGCGATGTGTACTGTCTGAAGGCTCTCCTTTCGGACGGACTTGTTTGACCGTACGTCGCCGACAGGTTCGCCAGCAGTAAGAAAATCAAGATCGATGTTCGAGTTGTCTTCATGTGATCCTCGATGCTATTTTTGCACGACATTCTGAGCAGCGCCGTAGCGAATTTTAAGCTCCACCTTTTCAATGATACCTCCCTTGTTCAATGTGCATTCGATGCGTCCTTCCTCCGGCACGATTTTCGTCACATAACCCAGATAGACTTCATCCCCCTCTTGCAGTGTCTTGAACACATTGTTCTGATCCACGAGGAATGCCTTTCCAGGGATCACCGCTTTCAGGTCTGAGCGTTCCACCTCGACGAGCGAACGAAGATTCGGCGGAATGCCCGTGGTAATCACAGGCCCGAAGGGATCCTTGGCCAGGTAGTTCGGCGCGATGGGTCTTTCTCCTCCCGGTGTCGCAAGTTCCGGCATCGAGGAGAAGTATGCGTACAGCGTCATCTGGTATGTCACCAGAATATGACCGGGTTCTTTCTCTGTCTCCGCTACCTCCAGCCCCTTCAGATTGAGCGACTGAATCTTGTAAAGCCTTCGTCCGTTCTCGAGATACCAGATGAACCGGTAGAAATCTGCAAAGCGGGCTTCGCCTTTGAGGTCATAGATATTGTATCCGTAGTTACCTTTCTGTTGAACCCCGTTATAGATCAGATCCAGCTTCACGTCGCCGCTCAGATCCATCAGCCCGCTAAAGTACGCGTAGGTTTGGGCAGTGATATCCGCCGGGGGGATTTCCTTGTATCTGCTTTCCCATCGTTTCTTTGTGTCATCCAGCAAGACGCTGAGATCATTAAACTGATTGATGAGACTTGGCGTGTTCTGCAATTCCTCATCAATCCGCTTTATCTCGACCTCAATTTTCGAGAGCTTGCCGGGGAGGCTGAACGCGCGAATGTAGATCCCCACCCCAAGGATCAGCACAAGGATAACACCAAGAGCGATACTATTTCGAAGTTTGTAAGACAAGGTCACGCTCCTCAGTTAGTGGGATTACCGTCTGAAGACAGGGCAGGAACTTCGATCTTGTACTTGTACACAGTCTGACTTCGGATCTCCTGTACAAGAACCTCTTTCAGCAAAGAGCTCTCAAACAACGTCGAGAGTCGTGGGATGCGCGTTCTGTACACGGTGAATCCGTTCATGGTGATTAAACCTGCCTCGGTGGCTGACATGTCGGTCAACCAAATGGAATTGAGATCTTCCACTCCATGACTGAGTTGCGTCAGCATCCTGCTCCAGCGATCGGCACCAGGGACCAATGTGTCATAGAGTGCGAGTGAACTCTGGTATCGCCCGATCTGCTCCTGCAAGGCGCCAATGGAATTCATTAGCGTGGTGTTTTCCGCTATCTGGCTGTTCTTGAGCGTCAGAACATCCTGACGCTCGGAAAGCTCACGTGACTTGTCCTGTATTTGGAGTGTGAAGAATAATGTTGAGAGAAAGATCAATGCCAACAGCAAATAGCCGTGCCAGGAAAGCTTGAACACCCTCTGACCTTCACGCACGGAATCAGGCAACAGGTTGACGTTGTAGACGCGGGGATTGGCAGCCTCAAACACCTTCCACGCAGCTCCGATCGGAACAGCGTATTCTGATAACGCCGCTTGCTGCTCAACCGGAAGCGGAGTCAGATCCAGACGTGAGGCAAGCAAGTAGTCGACATCATGATCGGGAAGCTGCTGCAAGAGAAAATCCTTGAAGCCAATGCGATGACATTCCCCTGCAAGGATAATCTTGCTGATACGCGGTATGGCGAGGTTGTCTTGTTCCAACAAAAGACGGCTGTACACGGTATTCTGCAAGCTTGGAGAATCATAACCCTCACTCAAGATCGGCGCAAACTGAAAGAATTCCCCTCCCCGGATGAAAATCAGCCGTGTAAACTCCACCCCAACGTAAACTATGACGCACACCTCGGTCGGCTCAAAATCATAGTTTAGCCTCACCATGTTCATCAGCGCAATATCGGAGCTGTCAATCGAGGCAATGGTTGGAACCCGATTACCGATGAAACCCTTGATGTTCTCGAGGTAGTTGATGAGTGTAAGACCGTCTTCCCGGACAACGCAGAGGAGATTCCCATCCTCGGTGAGAAGTGAGTCAATGGCATCGATGGACGGCTGGAACGAGCGTAGGTTTCTGAGCTCTTCGACGATCCGCTCCTTGAGCTTCCTCCCTTTGAGGCCGTTATCACTTTCAAGAAAGTGATAATAGATCGCAGGCTCGGAAATGCTGTATGCAATTGCATACTTGCCGGGACGGTACTGAGCAAGTAGTCCCAGCAGAACAGAGTTGTTGTCTTCGGATTCTTTTTCAAGGATCTGTTCAGTGGCACCACCGAACGGAAGATTGAATGCATCCGATCCTTCCTCGAACACTCCGGCGGCCACATCAACAGGTTTGCGTTCTTCAAGCTTCTTTGCGAACGTGGCAGACTTCAACTCGTGCACCGTGACGCGCTTGCCCTTCATGCTCATCCGCGCAAGCTTGACGTCCAATCCGTCCACAAAAAGACCGAGGATCTTTCTTCCCTTTATGGAAGCCATGGGGAGATATCCGTCATGTTATGAAAAGGTTCACAGATCATTTTTTCTCTACTGTATTGAACACGATACCGCAAATGGATCGTCTCTATTCGTCACACAAAACTCATGACACTTTGAGCAAACTCCATATAGACGTGCTGACGATGCGCCGGAGAAGCTATCGAACAGTCTCTCGACTGCGAGGGGAGAATTGATGTCCTCGGGATTCTTTACCAACATTTCCTGCTGATGACACTCGCAGGGACTTTCCGGTGAATGGTTCACCGTCAGTCATGGAAGAAAAATCCCTTTATGAACAGAATCAAATTGCTTCTGTTGAGATAACTCAATCTCACTTTCTCGATTTTCGTATCGGGGGGAGTAAATCTTCTCGCCGGCAGACCACCTGTCGCCCAAGGGTTCACAG
>JACQVJ010000196.1 GCA_016209805.1 Ignavibacteriota bacterium | reverse complement strand
GTGTACGAGCGTTTAATGAGAAACGGAAACCGGTCTTCAAAGGACGTTGAGACAATATGAATGATCGGCTGACATATCTCTTTCGGCCTCGCTCGATTGCCATCATCGGCGCTTCGAACGATCAGCGGAAGCGCGGGTATCAGGCGGTGCAATCTCTGCTGCACGATAGGTATGAAGGGAAGATCTACCCCATCAATCCGAAAGAACAATCGATTCTTGGAATCACCGCCGCCGGGAACATTCAGGATGTAGAGGATCAGATCGATCTTGCGTTGATAGCTACTCCAGCGAAGTCGGTCCCGGCAGTCCTGCGCGACTGCGGGAAGAAGGATGTGAAGGGGGCAATTATCCTTGCTGTCGGTTTTGGAGAGGCCGGAACACATGGAAAGAAGCTCGAAGAAGAGGTCGTCTCGATTGCACGCGAGAACCACATCCGCATCGTCGGACCGAACACATCCGGTATGTTCAATACTCATCACAAGATGAACCTGACAGGCATCCGCGATATCCGGACGGGATCGATGGCGATCCTCTCCCAAAGTGGGAACATGGCCCTCAGTCTGATCACAGAGATTAACGCCAAGAGCAACGTGGGCTTCAGTGCGTATGTTGGCGTCGGGAATGAAGCAGACATTCAGTTCCATGAGTATCTCTCCTACTTCAAAGATGACCCGACTACGAACATCATCGTAATGTTTGTGGATGGAATGAAGGACGGAAGAAAGTTCCTCCAGATTGCAAAAGAGACCGTCGAAAAGAAACCCATCGTTCTCCTGAGGAGTGGACGCTCCGAAAAGGGACGACAGGCTGCGCGCTCGCACACCGGAGCCCTCGCGGGACTCTCGGCTGTTTCGCGCACAGCGTTCAAACGAGTCGGCATTATCACCATCGACCGGTCGGATGAGCTCTTCCCGGCAGCCGAAGCGCTCGCGCATCTGCCGCCGCTGCGGCGTAACCGTGTTGCAGTCCTCTCCGACGGCGGTGGTCATTCTGCCCTTGCCGCCGACGCACTTTCGGATTATCGACTGAGCATCTCCGACCTGTCCGAGCAAACACGTGCAAAACTGAAGCAGGTTCTCTCTGATAGCCACACTATTGAAAACCCGCTGGACCTTGCAGGCGCATCTGATTCAAACCCTGCAGTCTTTGCCGATTGTGCCGAGGTGATCCTCTCTGACCCGGAGATTCATGCACTGATGATTGTGGGCTTGTTCGGCGGCTATCACATCCGGTTCTCAGAATCCCTGAAGGCGATCGAGGAGGAGACTGCACACAGGCTCGGCAAGCTCATGAAGGAGTTGAAGAAACCGGTCGTCGTTCACAGTCTCTATGCATCTTACCGGCCGCCCCCACTTGAAATCCTGAAGGAGTATTCCATCCCGGTTCATGAGTCCATCGACATCACTGCAAAGTGTCTCTCCGTGCTTGAGGAGTATGGCGATCATCTCAATTACTCTCACATGAAAACCGACTTCGTCATCCGCTCCGAAGGAAAGACGCTCTCCGCAGTGAGGGAGATCTTTCAGCGCGCCGCGACGGAAAAGCGAAAGAGTCTCCTCGAAACAGAGGCACGCGAGGCATTGCGTCTTCACGGCATCCCCGTCACGGAGTTTGAGCTTGCGGCAACAGGTGAAGATGCCGTAGCGGCCGCGCGGAAGATCGGCTACCCTGTTGTCCTGAAAATCGTTTCACCGGACATCGTCCACAAGACGGATGTGGGTGGCGTGCTATTGAACATAAAGAACGACGATGCGGTACGTGATGGATTCGACCTTCTCATTGGCAGAGCGAGGCGACACAACCAGCGGGCGAAGATCAAGGGCGTTCTGGTCACACCGATGATGCCGGAAGGAGTGGATATTGTTGTCGGCGTTGTTCGCGACCCGCAGTTCGGGCCCGTGATTATGGTTGGCCTCGGAGGAATTATGGTAGAGGTTGTGCGCGACGTTTCATTCCGCGTTATTCCGCTCGTCCAGTTCTCCGCGGAGCAAATGGTTGAAGATATTCACTCCAAAGCAATTTTCGACGGCGTCCGGGGGCGGCCACCGTCCGACAAGAAGGCGATCCATGATTTGCTCATGCAGGTCTCGAAATTCGTGGAGGCCTACATCGACACGATCGCAGAACTCGACCTCAACCCCGTCGTGGTGTATGAAAAGGGGTTGAGCGTCATCGATGCGCGCATGTTCCTGAAGTAAGCTCACCCTTCCGTGAATCTTGCGAAAAGAGGACAACCATGAAACAATCACCCACACGATCCCGCTCCGAAGGTGACACACCGAAGTACAAGACGTACGGGCTGCACAACTTCCGCGAGATTCCTCAGCTGAAATCGTTCACCGAGGAACAACGTTTCGCAATGGAAGTCGTCGGAACGGTTCTTCCATTCAAAACAAACAACTATGTGATCAATGAGCTGATCAATTGGGACAACGTGCCGGACGATCCCATCTTTGTTCTCACCTTCCCGCAAAAGGAGATGCTGCGACCAGATCACTTCGATCAGATGGCAAGTGTAATGAAACGGGATCGCGACCGCCAGGTTGTTGCAGAGACGGCAAACAAGATCAGGCTTCAGCTTAACCCGCATCCTGCCGGACAGATGGAACATAACGTCCCCATGCTGGGAGATCAGAAGTTGCACGGGATGCAGCACAAGTACAAGGAGACGGTGCTCTTCTTCCCCAGTCAGGGACAGACGTGCCATGCATACTGCACGTTTTGCTTCAGATGGCCGCAGTTCGTCGGGATGGAGGGAATGAAGTTCGCGATGAAAGAAGCCGAGTTGCTCGTGGCATACGTGCGAGAGCATACAGAAGTGAGTGACATCCTGTTCACCGGCGGAGATCCGATGATCATGACGGCAAAGCATCTCGCATCGTACATCGATCCCCTGATCGAAGCGCGCTTGCCGAATCTTCAGCGCATCCGCATCGGCACGAAGGCGCTGGCGTACTGGCCGTACAAGTTTCTCACCGACAAGGACGCCGAGGAAACCCTCGCGCTGTTCAAACACGTCGTGGACTCCGGAATCCACCTCGCTGTCATGGCGCATTTCAATCACAACGTGGAGTTAGAGACCGAAGCGGCGCGAATGGCGACCGACCGCGTGCGCAAAACGGGCGCGCAGATCAGAACGCAGTCCCCTGTACTGGCACACATCAACGACGATCCGGCAGTGTGGGCCGCGATGTGGAAGGAACAAGTGAACCTCGGCATGGTTCCGTACTACATGTTCGTGGTGCGTGATACGGGAGCGCAACATTATTTCGGCGTTCCGTTGGTGCGAGCGTGGCAAATCTACCGCGAGGCATATCAAACCGTGAGCGGGCTCTCCCGCACGGTGCGCGGACCAAGCATGTCCGCAAATCCGGGCAAGGTGCAGGTGCTTGGCGTCGGCAATGCGAACGGCCAGAAGGTCATCACCATGCGGATGCTGCAAGGTCGGAATCCGGATTGGGTGCTGCGACCCTTCTTTGCAGAGTACGACGAGAATGCGATCTGGCTGGATGACCTGAAACCGGCGTTCGGTGAGGGGAAGTTTTTCTTTGAAGAAGAACTCCAACGGATGTACCACGAGGATCTGAGTCCAGAATCTGCGTTCAATTTGGAATAATCGAGGATATCTTGCCACAAACACCTTCCCGGCATGCGAGCATTAGAGGCAGGCGGGCGCGAAAACGCTAAGCGAGAAAATAACTGAGCCATCTTGGGTCTTGTATTGACTTCGTCAATCATCTTCATGATGTTTGACATCATACCACGTCCACACACAAACGCCCGACCAGGAATCCTTGGTAAGGCGTTCCGCGTGCAGTGGCAATTACGAACTTGCGAAATCGAAACGCACTAATCACGCGCCATCCCACCTTTCCTTTCGACCGCTGGACAATGCACGTAACTGCCGAAATGCCCGCCTGCCTCATTGCCTGTCGAAGAGGCGGGCAGGTAACCCCTTCGGGTGATTCTCCCCTGCCCACCGCCGTCGATTTCGCGGGGCGATGAGCCAGCCCGCAGCATTCTCTGCATGCCCCTTGCAGACATGTAGCCCCCACCCACACTTCGTCAAACGAAAGTTGTAGGTTGCCCGATTAGAGCCACAAGATCAGCCACTCTCACTCCAAAGAGAGGCGGTGCGAGGGAAAAAATGGAAAAAATTTAGCCAACGGACCACCATGTCTTGATCCAACCAAACTAAACCATCAACACAATTCAAGGTATGTGATGTATTTGAAAACGTCAGTGCGAATTCTTATCTTGTTCTCGAATCCACGCCCGACATTCAGACTGGCCCTGTTAGGTCTTCCCCGCGTTTCCACTGCATGAAGAAAATCCACATCCTGCTTATCGAAGATAATCGCCTTCTGCGTGAGGGGCTCACTGTCATGTTAAGAGAGCAGCCCGATCTCAAGGTAGTTGCTTCACGCGGAAACAGCGACGCCGTCCTACGAGCGAGAAGGCTAAAGCCCACCGTGATTCTCCTGGATCTTGGTTTGCGCAGTCAGAACAGTCTTCACCTGTTAGGATTACTCAAGAAAAATGCCCCGGATGCAAAAGTGATCGGGATGGACCTCGTTCCGGTGCAGGAGGAACTTGTTCAATACGTACAAGCGGGCGTTTCGGGGTTTGTCCTTAAGGATGCGACATTCAATGATTTTATAAGAACGATTCGATCCGTTGCGAAAGGGGCGAATGTCCTGCCTCATTCGTTGACCGGATCGCTGTTCTCTCAAATTGTCGAACACGCCACGCGCAAGAGAAAAGGAAATCCGTTTGCCTCAGTGCGGATGACCAGCCGGGAACGAGAAGTAATTGCCTTAATAGCGGAGGGGCTGAGCAACAAGGAAATCGCTCGCCGACTTCATCTTGCCACTGATACTGTGAAGAGCCACGTTCATAATATCCTCGAAAAACTCGCATTGCACACGCGTCTGGAAATTGCCAGGTTCGCACACACCGACGACAGCTACAAATAGTAACCCCCCCCTCATTCTAAGGGATTAGTCCCTCTTTCAATCCTTTGAGCTATTCATCTCAGCGGTAATCTTCCATACGTTGTTGCAATCAATTGCTGGTGCCTGCTTGTCATCGAAGAGGAACGAACATCATTTTCGTACACCACAGCGACGGAAGTCATTCCCAAAGGCTGGCCGAGAACATGCAGCTGCACGCAAGCTCCGTTCCGGCAAAGCGGAAGAGGAGATCTTGCAACTTGTGCGAACCGGTGTCGAGAGATTCATACTGAAGAATGCCACAGTTGAAGATTTCTTCAAGGCAATACAAGCTGTCGCAGAAAAAGAAAAGGTGTATTCCCATCAGCTGACGAGGTCTGTCTTTTCAAGAATCGTGAGAGAAGCGATAAGGAAGCGGAACCTCAGACGGTCAAGGTAACTTCAAAAACACACTCTCGGAGAACACGATGCGAAAGTTACGAATCGGGATTATCGACCTCGTCAGTAAAGGTCCAACGCGGGCATTATGGGCACGCGTCATGAACGCAAACCTTGCAAGCATTATGCCCCAGGCGGTTGCCGTCTGGTGCAAGGAGGAGGGACATGACGTCACATTTCTCTGTTACACCGGCTTTGAGAATCTGGTCGATGAATTGCCCGACAATGTTGACCTTGTTTTCATTGGGGCATTCACGGAAGCCGCCCAGGTTGCATATGCTCTCAGCAACCAATTCCAGTCGCGAGGCGCGATCACGGTACTCGGCGGCCCACATGCTCGCTGCTACCCGCAGGACGCGCAGAAGTACTTCGACTATGTACTCGGCTTCACTGACAAACCCATCATTCACGAGATTCTCACCGAGTGCGCTCCCAACCGTCTGATGGGTGTGTATTTGTCAGCCGCAGGCCAGCCGTCTTCTCTTCCAGGCGTACGCGAACGATGGGGGTTCATCGAAGCAACATTGAAGAAGGCGCCGCTTATCAAGATGGTTCCCATGTTGGGAAGTCTTGGCTGTCCTTACCAATGCAGCTTCTGCATTGATTCAGTCGTGCCGTACCAACCATTGGATTTGGGAGCAATGAAGGAAGACCTATCCTTCCTGTTGACGAAATTCAAACGGCCGCTCGTCGCATTCCACGATCCCAATTTTGGCGTCCAGTTCGATAACTGCATGAGCGCCATTGAGGAAGCAGTGCCGGCGGATAGCATCGACTTCGTTGCCGAAAGCAGTCTCTCGCTTCTTTCCGAACCCCACCTCATCCGTCTGAAGCGCAATGGCTTCAAGGCCCTCCTTCCGGGCATCGAATCCTGGTACGACATGGGAGAAAAGTCCCGCACCGGAAAGTTGCGGGGAATGAGCAAGGTGCTGGAGGTATCCGAGCATGTCAACATGATCCTGAGGTACATTCCGTACCTCCAGGCCAATTTTGTTCTGGGGCTTGACGTGGATGAGGGAGAAGAGCCGTTCGAGCTGACAAAGCGGTTCATCGATTTAACGCCGGGAGCGTTTCCCGGATACTCCCTGCTCTCCGCGTTCGGCCAGGCAGCTCCGTTGAACCTTCAATATCAGCAGGCAGGCCGGGTTATTGCATTTCCCTTCCATTTCCTGAACAACAACGGTGCGATGAATATCGAGCCGAAGAACTATTCCTGGCTTGGATTCTACGAACATGTCATCGACCTCACACGTTACTCCTTCTCTCCGCGATCAATGTTGAAGAGAGCACGAGCAACCAGAACGTTTCTCCCAAAGTGGTTGAACGCGATACGGGCACTCTCTTCGGAAGGCCATGGCCGGATTGACTACTACTCGGACATCCTGCGCCGTCTCCATGTGGATCCTCAGTTTCGCCCGTTCTTCGAACGGCAAACGACGGAGATCCCACACTTCTATGTCGACCGTGTGCAGAAGGATCTGGGGCCGCTGTGGCGTTGGCTTCCCGAGGGAGCGTTACAACACGATCCCAATGCTTACCTGAAGGCAAGCATCGAAGACACAACAGAATCAGTTGAAGCCCGTTTGGCTGTTTGAGGAGCGGGGGAAAGGTCCCCCAGCCACGAACGCGAAGTTCACGGCGTATATCCAACTGCCGTGCTCGGTAGGTTCCCCGTATGTTTGGTGCCCCCAACGGAACAAGCTGATAACGTGTGTTTCGAGGTGCAACTAATTGAATTGGTGCAGATCCCCGTTTAGAAGCGATCTCCATAAGTCGTCACCTGTGGCAGGATGAAAAGGCCGGTGATAGTGAACTTGCTTCACCAACTTCGCTGTGCGCCTTCTGCATCCTCCGAAGTGCCTTCCACGGAGGGGGATCACAGGGTATGCAGGATGATTCCCAAAGTGACTACTCCCATCTGTTGGCATCGGGGGATTCGCTGATCCGGGGAAACACCGAAACACGAAGCCGCGCGCAGCCCATCGGGATCAGCGTGATCGTCTCGGCAGGCTGATCGGAGAAGACAGGGCTCCCCTGTATCTCCTCGATCAGTCCATTCCTTTCCAGCGTCCATTGTGGAATGCGCTTCCCTTCCGCGCGGATCTCAACCGGGGCGCTGTCCGGAGTGAAGGGCTGTCGTGCCAGTGCACCCTTGCGCACAATGAACCTGAACGAGCTTTCGATATCCTGTTGGTTCAGGATGAGTCCGTAGTTCCAGGGAGTCGTAGGATAGACCTCGAAGGCAGGCCATTCAGTGGTGCCGCTATACCGCTCCCACCTCTCGCCGATCTTGATTGAGTAGACCAAAGGCCCGCGGCGCACCGACACGGCATTCCCGTTCTTCCTCCACACTGTCACTTCGATCGTTGGTTGGAGCTCGAGACGGACCACGTCGCCGTTCTTTCGCCGGTTCCCCCGGCACCGAACTCTGGGCCCAGATTTGACCATGTGGATGTGCGTTGCTGCATCCCATCATCTGGCCTTTGTTTTCGAATATCTGGACGTAACGGATGAATGGCTTCTCACCGAGGCTTCGGTACTCTTCCGTCCAGACATCGACGATTCTCCGAATGTCCTGCACGTCCATTTCCGCGAGTGTGAGGTCGTGCCGCGCTGAGAAGCAGACGACGCGACAGATTCCCGCCTCACCACGGGCGAACAACAGTCCCTGTTTGTTGGACTCTGACAGTGGCGTCCCGGCGTGCAACGCACTAAAGTCATTGTCAAAAATAAAGGTGCCGGTGTAGTTCGGATTCTTCTGATCGCCCGCGCGTTCGTTTCCCGGACAGAGATAGCAGGTGGGGTCGTGGCGCAAGGCTGCAGGCTCCGGAGACTCTTCGACCTTTCCTTGCCACGGTCTTGCTGCGCGGTGGGGTGAGACGAGAATCCATTCGCCTGTGAGTGGGTTGTAACGGCGGTGCGGATGTTCTGCAAGTGTCAAGCGGGCATCAGATGGAGGCACGTGGTATCCTCGTGTTTGGTTTCCGGCGGCAGGAGTTCAACGCGTGTACACGTCAATCAACACCTTCGCCATGATCGAATCCCAGATGTAGTTCGACGGGCGCTCCTGCACGGGAGAATCCGGACTGTACGATTCCCAGAAGCGGTGTGACGACTGTGTCGATACAGCAAGCATCATCCTGCCTGCAAGTTGTTCTGCGAGTGTATCGTAATGATAGTTGCGGAGTCCGGCAAACACCAAGTAATCCCAGTGCAGCCATATGAGGCCATTCCACCACAAAGAGATTCATCATTATCTCAACGCTTGCCCGTGTCCGGACCAAAGCGCAAAGCGCCTTCCGGGTCGAGCATGCGGGCGTAGAAGTTATATCCCCCAAAGTTGTTTTCGATCTTGAGAAGAAGCTTGTTCCATCCCTTCTTTAAGGCAAGCGGGACTCTGTCCTGATCCGGTTCGGCCACCCTGATCTTGAGGACGCGGTGGATCTCAACATCATTCAGAAAGACTTTCACGCCATCGTCAGTCCCGAGGAGCAGCGGAACAGTTTGATCTCTTGGTGATGAGATGTAGGTCAGGGCATAGACGACGACAAGCTCGTATGGGTCGTACTTGTACAGGTCCATTCTTCCGTTGGCGGGAGTTTGATCCAGCGTCCACCGTACCGGCTGTTGATCGACGCCGACGTATGTTTTCTTCAGATCGATCTCGGTTTCAGGCGGATAGACCGAATCAAGCCCCATTCGTTTCAGGTTTGCGTCCCGCTCATTCGGAAACGGTCCGATCATGTACCACTCGGGGATGTACTTGCGATGCGGTTCGAGCACGAACGCATCAAGTCCGACTGCATAACCGATAGATTTCTTCTCCTTCCCTTTGACAACGAACCGTAGAGTGATCTTCTGTCTGTCCGCACTCAGATTCTTCAAGACGACCTTTCCACCGGGTGTGGTTGTTTTGCTGAAGCCGCGGATCTTTCCCACGTTCTTTCCCCTGTGGAAAATGTCCGCGTCTCCGTAGTCCGGACCTTGAGTGAGGTAGACGGCGACATCATATCGCTCTTCGGGAACAGGCAAGGCGAGTGAGAACTCGTCCCGTTCTCTTTGCGCCAGCACCTTCAACTGCTTCATGCCGCTCCAATCGGCGCCGAATGCCGACATGTCTTCAACCTGACTCTTGAGATTGCTCTGCCGGAGGGAAAGCGACTCTGCTTCCATTGTCCCGTTCGGCACGGCAACGCGCAGCGGGATGCGAAGTCCGGGAGCGGGCAGTTCAGGGAATTCCTTGTGAGGTTCAAGCTGATACCAGTACGCCGTGCTGCTATAATCAGCGATTTCCACATTCTGATCCCCATGTTCGATCGTGAAGCGCACCGATTTCGTGAACGGTACTGCATCAAGAATATGAAAGCGGTACGCCGCGATGCGTGCAAGCGAGTCATCTTTCAAAATCAAACCGTGGTACGGTGCGGCAAACTCTCCCCGATTGAAATACCAGCCGCTGTTGAAGTAATCTTCCGTCCCCGTCCCATAGATCGAAGGATATTTCTCACCATCTACATACACCATTTCGTCCCCCTCGAGGAATTGCATGTCGCTGTTGTAGCTTTGCATGCTCATGTTCATCCCGACGATATGTCCCTTCCCTTCAGCTTCGAGTATCGTGTAGTTCTCCTTCTGATTTGTCCGCGGCTGACGCCGCCACTGTGCGTGAAAATACGCGACATCCGGTTCCAGCGGCGCTTGTAGCTTGTGATAATCAATGTGGTAGTAGAATGAAATGATCTCCTGTCCGGTTTGGTTCACGACTTCAATTCGCGCTGAGTTGTTGAACGGCATTGGGAAGTAGGAGTAGTAGCCGCCACTCGACATTCCAATGAAGGGCATGACGTACTGCTTGTACTGAAATCCCGTCCCGAAGAAGTCTCCGACCGGTACTTCGACCGAGGGGTTCTCCTCACCATCCCAGAACATCCGAAGGACGATGCGACGCAGGAAGAATTTGTCTTTGGAGAAGATCGTCACCCATAATTGAGTGATGATGCCGGGGCCCTGAATGTCAGCAATCACCGCCGTCTCCCCATTCTTTATTACAATGAAGTCGTTGTTGCCGCCGGTGGTATCGTGACTGGAGATCTGAATGAGCTTGCTGTTCTTCAGGTACGGCAATCGAGATGGTGAGAGAATGTTTTCGAGTTGCGTTTGTGCTGAGGCTGCTAATGCAGAGACGAAGATTGGAATCAGAAGGAGTTGGGTCTTCAGGGTTATCATGGTTCATTTCAACTGATGAAGATCTTCACTCATTGTGCTTCAATTTCTTCTTCGTTGAACTATCGGGTCCGCCCAATCGGCATGGTCATAGTCAATCCCGTCACCGCCGTCGGTGACGCGCAAAAGGAGTTTTCGCACGCCAGCGATGCTCACGCTCAAAGGTTTCGCTCCGTCTTCCTTCTTCATCAACCCGCTCCGCCAGAGTTCTTTCCCATCGGCCAGTACAATGAACTCCACGCTCCCTTTTTCACTTCCGTTCCCATCGTCAATGCCAACTTGTGCAGCGAGCGTCTCGAACAATCCACGCAGATTGTACTCCACAACCGAGGCGGCGTGTGTACCGATCCCTTTCTGAAAGACCTTGCCGCCGATTGTGAGTGGCTTGCCCGTGACCGATTTGTTCATTTCGATCGTGCCCCAGCCGATGGTCGAGCGAACAGCCTCGAGGTCCGAGAGGCGGACTTCATTCGGAATCGCTGGGATGAACTTCACTTCAGCCTTCTCCTTACTCGTTGTTCCATCCTCCCACACAGAACTCACCTGAACGACATGTTCCCTGGTTGGATCGATGTTCTTGAGAGGAAAAGCGTTGCCGGGTGAGAAGCCAAGGAGCTTGCCGTCGAGAGAGACCTGATACCCGGTGGTCAGGTAGTATTGTGGACTCCAACGGACAAGGGCGCCGTCGAGACCGAGAGGTTCGACGGAGAGATTCTTTGGTTGGCGTACCGGATAGTGGTAGAAGTCCGATTTCTCAAACGACACCCGCCACGCAACTTCCGCCGTGATGGGCGAGGTGAATTGAACTGTTGCCCATCCTTGGTGATTGGTGATATTGACGGGAAGATTCGCCGCAGCAGCGCTCTTGATAACGAAGTTCTTCCCTCGTGGAAAGACAAATCTGAGCTCATACGGATCCTCCCGGATCACCTTGCTCTTGCCATTGTATGAGTTGGTCTTTTCGTTGTACGCAAGCTCTGCAAGATCAACCCAGCCTTGTGTTATGTGACGACTTGTTGAGACGAGCTGCACGTGATCGGTTGCAGGTTGAAGGGTGAACACCCGGCAACTCGTGGGCGATAATTCGAGACCCATACCGGCTTCCCAACAACCAAGGTACTCCTTGTTCCAGAAATCAAATACATGAACCGGAGTTGTGTCAGGAATACCGAGTTCGCTCCAGTTGAGATAGACATGATCGCCCGCGTTCTCCTTGAAATTGAAAACTCCGACGACATCATAACTCCGTCCGAGGTGATTCACTTTCAAATCCCAGATCCGTTTCTGGCGATCCGAAGGAAACAGATCGAGCGGCCTGATGTCAACGGCAGGGAAGACCCGCTTCAGCAATTCCACACGTTCCCCAGAGAGGTCCATCATCCTGTCGCTCGCCATCATTGCCTGACCGGTGAGTCCCTGAAGAGTCGCCCACACCCTGGCCTGGTCAATTCTCAGCGGCGACCGCACAAGCATCACATCAGGGTCGGAATACCAGACGATATTATGGAGATAGGCGTATCGCATCGTTGCATCCAGAGCCGCCATGAACCCACTCCAACCGGGGACCACATCGCCTCCGGTGCGCGAGCCATTCAGAATCCCCGCAGCCTCAACGGGCGTCCCCCAGCAACCGAGGAGATAGCGCTCGCGACCGATTGCGCTCCGAATTGTCTGCACCGTACCCCGATAGAGTTGCGAGATGTCGTCCGAAGGAGCTGCCATGAACGGCTTGCTCTTTCCGTATTCCTGGATGACAATCGGTTGACCATCGATCTTGAAATAGTCATACCCCCAGCCCGTCAATGTGAGAAAGAGGTCCCTGAGATAGACGTGCGAGGCGAGATTCGATGGATCGACAAGAAACCTTCCCACCCACGTGTCGGACGCCGAGGACCCATCAGGTTTCAACAGAAAGACACCGGGATTTGCCTGGATCACGGCGGGATTGCTCTGTCCGTGCGCTGCAAGCCAAATGCCCGCCTTAAGACCAAGATGCTTGATATACTGTGCAAGTGAATCAATCCCATGAGAGAAACGTTTGTCAATCGTCGTCCAGTCCCGGTTTTCCCCCATGCCGTGACCTGTTCCCTGCCAGCCATCATCGATCTGGACATACGTCGCTCCGTAGTCCTTCAGGTTGTCGGCAATCCACTTTGCATTGCGTTGAATTTCCGGTTCGTCAATCTCTTGATAGTAGTAGTACCACGAGCACCAGCCGGAAGGCGGAAGCGGAAAGTAGGATTTGTTGATCGGATTGAAGTACTTGATGCCCAGCGAGTCGCGGTAGTAGTTCTTGATGATGCGCCCGCCGTTTAGCTTCACCTCATCTTTGGTGGGATCAAAGATGCCGGTGGCGAGCGGCGTTTGTGCATCGCCGAGCGTCATGACAAAGAGGTCGGCATTTGCACCGTCTTCAATCCGACACGGAATGGGGTGGGGCCACTTACGGGAAGCCTCCTGAGCTGAAGAGGCCTGTACGTAAAGAGGTGGTGAAACGGTAGCAAAGAAGAAAACAAAGACAACGATGTTATGGAGACAGCATATGCGTCGCATTCTTTTTCTTCCTTAAGTTGATAGGCTCAAGCTTTTCATAGGTCGCTGCATCAATATTCAGAACATCAACTTGTCACCCTCGACTGACTTCCCAGCACATTCTTAGAATCATCTATTCTCAAGATCCATGAACATTCGGTTGATGATCCCCGCCCATATGTATGTCTTGTGGTATCCGGACCACTGGTCGTCCGGACTATAGAACTCCCACAGGTTGTGGTCCTTCTTCAGCTGGGCAATCATATTGGCGGCGACTCTGTCGGTTAATTCTCTCGCCTCATCGACAAAACCATAATCAATCAGTCCCCGCACAATCAGATAATTCCACTCAACCCATACAGGTCCGTTCCAGTACCCTTTAGGATTGTAGTAAGGATCATCAGCAGAAAGTGAAGGGACGCCATACTTGCGCCAGAACTTTTTAGGATCGGTGAGCTTCTGCACGAGCGCCTTCGCTTGCTGCTCGTTCGCAATCCCGGCCCACAGCGGCAGGAAACCGATGATCTCCTCGCGTTTCAGGTCGTTCGGTTTCTTGAATGTAAAGGTGTGATTCTTTTTGTCCACATTGTAGTAGAAGCCAGTCGCCTCGTCCCACATCGTTTCGTTGATTTGTTTTGCGCGCGTTGTTGCATCACGTTGCCAGGCCATCGCCTCGCCATCGTATCCCAACTCCGAGGCCATTGCCGCAAGCGCTTTTGCCTCCACCACCAGCATCGAGTTCAAATCCAGCGCTTCGAAGTTGCTGGGCCAACCAACTTCATCCCACACTGCGACTCGTCCATCCCGCACGCTCTCAAGCACTGCGTGCGCACCCCATTCGCAGAGACCGTCTCCATCACCGTCTCGATTCTTCACATAGTAATTGTAGAATGACTTGCTCGACTGGTACATCTCTTCCAAAAACTTCCTGTCGTTGCTGATCTTGTACACTTCCCAGTTCTGCCACGCGTACCAGGGTGCCGAAGTTGTGAGTTGATTGTTATAGGGAATAGTCTCGTCGAGGTACGGGCCGGTGCGATAGTTGATGTAACCATCGGCGTGCTGGCGATCCAGGTATACACGCTGTGAGTTCATCGCGCTGGTCGCATCCATGAACGCGTATGCGAGTATCGTCAGGCTTTCATGGAAGACCTGCCCGCCGTGTCCCCATCCCCACTGCGGTTCCCGTGAAAACACGTAATAGTTGTAGTGACACTTCGCCTCTGGCGGCAACATTACCTGCTGCATGAGAGTGAACGCGCTCCAGTACAACATCTCCCTGTCGCGGTCCTTGAAGTCAATCCGCGGAATGCGGGAATAGAGTTGCTCATCGGCTGCAACGTACATGTCAACGTCCACAGTCAGGAGGTGGTGCGCATCTGCGATCAGCCTCTGCTGGTCCTCGGATGTGCGCCCGACTGCCCGTATCACTCGCAGCTGCGCGCTTGCACCTGGCGCAAGTTCGATTGTGTACGACCCGGACACAACCTTGACGTTGTCGACCGCATCGCTCTTGATCTGACCCGGATACTTCACGTCAGTCAGGAAATCGCTCCCGGCGATATTGTTGATCTCGTCTGAGTGAATACTCATGCGCCCTTGAGGATCGACCGTAACGACCACGTAACCGTAGATACTTTCGCCGGGAATGTTCTTGTCTGTAAAGAATGCTTGTTTCAGATGTTCCGCAATCAACTCGTATGCACCACCAGCGCGGTAGTTCCGCCGATACACATTGTACACAACATCGTCACTCACCTTCTTCCAATACAAACGAATCTCCGTGCCGCTTCCCCAGACATCCTTCCTCAAACCTTCAGGTGACTTTACCGCCAGGGCCTCTCCGATAACAAGATCGACACGGGTGTCACTTGTATCCCTAAGACTGGATATTGATCCGCTGATCATCCCGATGCTGTCCGACTCACCATACGTGGCCATCACTGTGAAGCGATCGCCGTTCTTGATATCACCAAAGTTGCCAAGCTCGACACCGTAATAACCGTACCGGGTCACATTGGCATCCGAACTTCCCCAACGCGGAGCAGTCTCGGTCAGGATTCTGCTCTTGTCATCATTCAGCAATACCATGAGCTTTGATTTCGCGCTCTGCTCGGTACAGCGCTCTCCGTCCTTCCGGCTGAGTTTTCCCCACACGATGAATACTTGCTCCCTGTTCAAGTCGACGGATTGGGGTATTTCCACATTCCCCCATTTGTGGCTGCGGAAACTTGTCAGCCGATCCGGCGGTTGCGAGAAGAGAAAGACGTTCTGCACCTCGCTAATGTACGGAACATCATGCTCGAGCACCCAGCTATCCGGCAGTTCCTCGTGCGTGAAGGTGATGGCACGTTTGTCTTTGTGCAAGGCGACGTTTTCGAATGTGCGGGTGGAGTTGTTCAGAAACGAAAACACCTGCAGTTTCACCGGCTGAGAGCCGACGTTGCGAATCACGATATCCTGCAGTGCAGCGCGAGAGCTGTGCACAACGAATGCGACATCCACCTTCACATCTTCAAACGGATGGTAAGTATACTTGACAAGGTCAGCGTACGAGCTGGTGATGACCGGCTCCTTGTACATGTCCTTCAACTCGTACACATAGTTTGCACCATTCTTGAAGGCAAGGCACCAGTCACCCGCATTGTCGGTAATGAAGTCCGGACCTCGAGTTGAGTCGTAGAACATGAAGTGGTAGCCCTCGTCGAGCGTGAACTCAGAGCGCTCCTTCGCGGCACAGTAAGTGGTGTAGAGAGGAGAGTTCTTGGTTGCGGAGAGACTGGAGAGATAGGGAGAAGGCTCCTCCGCAGAACATACAGTTGATGTGAGCAGGAGAAGGATCAAAAGAAAACAAACGCTGAGAGGAGATTTAGTAATAGGTCGAATTGTTGACTGAATGAGTTCATTACGCATCATTCGCTTTCCTGTCCTCCTACGGCGACCAAACAAGCAGACGTAAACGCGGTTGGTTTCCACAAGCAGAAATATTTCATGCCGATCAACTTCGTTGGATCCTAACACTCAACGAATCAAGACCATCTTCCTCACCGATATTCCCCCCTCTGCCGTCCTTAAGCGATAAAAATACACTCCGCTCGCGAAGTGCCCAGCGTCCCAGACTTTCTCGTAACTTCCCGGAGGGAGCACGTCATTGACCAGAGTCGAGACTTCTCTTCCAAGAAGATCGAAGATCTTCAACGTAACGATTCCTTGCCGCCATACCTGAAATGGAATTGTGGTCGATGGATTAAACGGGTTGGGGTAGTTCTGATACAATGCAAATGCCGAAGGGATTGAACTGTAGAAATCCTCTCTCACACCCACCAGAGGCGTCCGCCGTGCCAGTTCAACTGCTGCTTCGAAATCCAGGGCGTAATGCCACCAGTTGTTGAGCACACTATCGGTCACGCCGATGTATCGAGGCGCATGGTCGTACCACCATCGTAAGTATCCAAGGTGATCTCTGCTTTCAGCGAGTGGTTCAGGCTCTGGATAGCGCCACGTCAGCACATTCACCTGACGATGTTGATCAAACAGATATGGATAACGGTACCAGTTCTCAGCGTATGAATTCACGTAAGTCGCGTTGCCATAGTCATAGTCCGAGCGTCCATTCGGCGGAAAGTGAATGTTGCCAACGTGTGCGAGTCCCGGTGTTTCGCGGTCGATCCTCGTGAAAAGGTCCCATGGCGTTGGATTCGTTGACCGTGGGTTCCAGTTGTCGCCGTAGGCATGAACCATTGCACTTTCGAAGCGGTGACCGAAACTATGGAATGCGAGATCAACCCCGCGTTCGTAGTTCAGCCCCATCACGGAAAGTAGCTTCGTAAGCCGCGTTCCCGTGGTGATGGGGGGAGAGTTCCACCAGAAGGCACGAGGCCCCATCAGTTGCGATTCATACATACCTGTCCATGGCGGTGAGTACACCCATACCTCATCGATCTCGCCGTTGTTTCTCCTCAGATCGAAATCGTAGTGAAGAACGAGCTCAATGTAGTCGAACTGAGCGTACGGGGGTTGTTGCAGCAAACCATGATCATAGAGATACATGTACCGTGTTACGTTCAGCAGCGTGTCATTGTAGCGTGTGTACATGCTGTCTGTCCAGATGGTGTCTACGATCTGGAAGTTGACCACGCTATCGCTCGACTCGCGAAAGTGCGTTATAAGTCTGTGTGTAAGTGCCACGGGGTCGCGCCAACCGTAGTGTTGATGCAGCCGTTGTCCGCCCGGAAGAATCGGATCAGGGAGAACCAAAGCCACCTTCGCAGTCATCGGCGCTACTTTGGTCGCACGGAAGTCCGAGCCAACTGTAACAGGGGCTCTACCGGTCAAGGTGTGCACTTCGTTGGAAACCTGAACCTCTGTCATCCCGAGTGCAACTCCAGTGAGGCGACCACTCACCGTCACAGTTGCAATTGCCGGGTCGCTCGTTGTCCATTCCAATGGTGCATTGTAGGGCACCGGTTCGAAAATGCTGTCAGAGTCGAGCATCTTTGTGCTCAACTGCAAGCTCGTACCCGGCAGGACACGCGGGGGATAGGGAAAGATGACGTACGAAATGAATGTGCGGGTTTGGTGCAACTCCCATTCACCAAGCGCAATGGAGTTCTCCACGAGGTTTCTCGCCCGAAGACGTATGAACCGAATTTGCCGCTGGGAAAACTCGACGGAGTCCCAGGTGAACGCCGCGAAGTTTGCACTATCATGCAAGAGAACGTATGACCCGCGCCTTTGATTCAGATGATCGAGTGAATCTGCAGCCTCAAGCAGCCACTTGCCAGTATTCCAGAAAAAGACGCTGGACTTGAGCACCCGGGGCGGCGTAAGAAATTGCAGCGTAATAACGAGCGTGTCGCTGTTCTGCACAAGCATTTCCGTGAAAGGATTTCCGTCAAATGCACGTGTCGGATCATTCGCTGGGACAACCGTTGCCAGAATCAAACTATCGCGAAGCCCTGTTCCAATATCGATTCTCTGGCTGACCGTAACCTGAGCTTGAAGGGCTTCTAGGGCAAGCAAAGGAAGAAGCCCGAGAGTTACACATATGCCTTGTCGCTTACAGGACAACACTCGCATAATGTCTCCTCCTATTTTCTACTTTGTATCCATTCAAAAATTCTTTAACGGCAGCTCAGTGGAAATCAATGCACGTTTCAATTCGAGCTGCAAACCTGTGACTTCACCTCACCAACAGCATCCGGCGGGCCGTACTGAAGTTCCCTCCATTCAATGTGTAGAAATAAACTCCTGAGGCAACGTCCGAACCAAATCTGTTCCTGCCATTCCATTCAACGCTGTAGTTCCCTGGTTGCTGCCTCTCGTCTACGAGCGTCGCCACTTCACGACCCAACATGTCAAAGACCTTCAGACTTACATGTTCTGTTCCGGGGGGGATCGCGTACTGGATTGTGGTCGACGGATTGAACGGATTGGGATAATTCTGACTCAACTCAAACCTGTGTGGCACGTCGCCTGCAATTGGCTCAACGGCCTGCAGACCGATCATGTGAACTCTGACCTCATATGTGCCGAGCGCCGTATTACCGCGCCAGTACTCGAAATTAAACGTCGATGATTCAACGAATGTGTACCCTACTCTTTGGCCATGCTGCACCCGAAGGATTAGAATCGCATTTGACTCACCATACGTATGTTGGATCACTCCTGTCGGCGTGAAAGGGCATCGACCCAACAGGACCTCACCGCTGTCATTTGCAGTGAAAAGCAGATCAGGAACATCATCGAAGTATTTTCCGTACCAGACTCCGGGACGTCCCGTGGATTGATATACTTTCACATCAGCACCTGCGAGCACAAGGCCTTGCGCGTCTTTCACAGTCAAACGATTCTGCGCAGGCAGATTTTGCATGAACACTCCGATGTTGTTCGGTGCGTTACAGTTGCCATACGTAGCGCGATGACCGGCGATAAGATTCAGTGCCGACGTACTGTACCGATCAACGTACGTGTACTGGCTGTTCATCAGTCCAGTGATAGGCGTGGCATACAGGATCGAGCCTCCAACATAGGGCATATACACAGTACCGGCGATGAACTGCCCGTTCTCTTGAATAGCAACTGTGCTCGTCCCCCCATCAACGTTGAACCCGTAGACGTCAACGAGATATCGCGCATGGCCCAACTCGTGCATCAGGGAGCCTTCATAATAGAATGGATTGTTGTCCGACGTGCTCGTGTGGTTAGAATAGAATCCGCCGTTGAGCAGCGTCGCTGGAAAACCCCACTGCATGTCAATCGTGCGGTCGTTCAGATTGGGATTGTTGGTGGGAAGGCCCCCCGCCAGCGGCAGCGCAGCGTCAGGCACTATCGTAATCTTGTCGAGACGGATGCGATCAAGCACACCATTCGGCGCCTCGGGATAGATGGCGTTGGCAAACATCTGGTTCCATCGCCGAACCTGTCGTTGTGCCCAATCCTCCCAGCAGTTGGAGTGTACGTTCGGCAGCAGCTTCTGGTACTGGCGGAAATAGTCATACACGCTCTGCTCGACATACAACCCAACGCCGATAGCATTCGTGTAGATCGTAAGGGAGTTGTTCTGTTCCTCTTCTTCCGGGATCCCATTGTCGGGATCGATGATGAACGCGAGCTCGTGCCTTGTGAACGACCACAGCCAGGGATAGTACACTGAAATCGTGTCGCCTGCAGGCATATTGACCGTGCCAGAGTCTACGACGATTCCATCCACGATCCATTTGTACGCGACCCCCTGCAAGTTCGCTGTCGTCCAGTTCTTGACATTCGCTTGCCAGCGCACAAGTTGTCCAACAGCAGGCCAGCCTTCGGTGGCGGGGTTTGGACTTCCCCACACGAAGTCGAGTCGCGGTATGCGACCGATGTACCCGATTGTCAGATCGTCTCCCGGCGCGAACACAGGATCTTCGTTCACATCGCGTGAGTGCACGCTGTAGACACCTTGAGCCGAGACGGCAAACACAACGTACCCGTATCGTACGCCCGGCAGCCCGCTGCTATCAACGAAATGGTCTTCGCTTATTCCCAACGCCACTTGCGTGTAGAGCATTCGGGTTAATCCGCCCGCCACAGTATTGCTCGTAAGACGGCGGTAGACAGAATAGGTGACACCGGCAGCAGGTGTCCATTGCACCGTCCGGTGGTGAGTTATGCTGTCAACTGTGAGCAAAACATTTTGTGGTGTACCCGGAATACTTTCAGACGAGAGCGTTAGAGTCAGTGGGAAGCGCAGCCATGGAATCCCGGTCACTACGTCCATGAGTATCCCTTGCTGTTGTGTTGCTGAACAGGTGAACGTGGCAAACACACTGTCGCCGACCAGAATACCCGGATTAGCAAAGTTCCCCAACTCGACGCCGAAGGTACCATTGCCGGGAATGTTCGGTTCACCCATCAGATTCCAGCGTGGTGACGTCTCCAGCAAGATACGGATCCGATCTCCATTGAGGAACACCATGTACGACGCGCCAGGTGGAAGGTGAGTGCACGTTGAGCCGTTCGCGTGGCGGACGAAGTTTTTGAAGTAGACGGAATCGCGACCCTGAGCGTATATCCGGTTTGTGACCAGTACGCTCGCGACGAGTACCAACGTGCCCACGAGGCAGTTCACTGCCAACCGCATTGCTTTTTCTCCTATTCAGTCAGATGTAGTTTTAATCTCATTCCCCATCAACGCCTCCAGGTTGCTCTCGTGCGATGGCGACCCTAGAATCCTGCACCTACTCCAAACCTATGCGCCACGCCGAGCAGGCGCCAATCGCTGTACGAATAATCAAATCGAAACTTGTAGCCAATGATGTCGGCCTGAACGCCCGCACCGAACGAGTAGCGTGCAACATCATGATAGAGCTGATAACCGGCACGCAGGAAGAATGTGTTGTCGTACCCCCATTCTCCACCGATAGAGCCGAGCGGTTTGCCGTCGTTCGGCTTTGTGGCGGAGAAGCTCACCAGCACTTTTTGGTCTTCGCCATCAATGGCATTCATCGCCAAACCGAACGTGAAGTTGGTGGGAATCGGGTACGCTTCGTTCACAAACTTGATGTCAGACCCGAAGTTGGCAATCTGCATGCCGAATCTGAAGGCACGCCAATCAGAAACATACATAGCGGCGATGTCTGCAGAAACCGCGCTTGCTGCAAAGCCTTCATACAACTTCTCGTGGATGTACCCCACTGTAACTCCAATGGACACGCGGTCGGTAAGAAAGCGGGAGTAACTGAGTGCGGCCTTGTAGCTGCCCGCCGAGAAGGTTTCGCCGGTCCCATCAGGCTGCAACGGGGTGCGCACCGGCATCAAATCTGTGTACAGCGCGATTATGGAGATGCCGATGGTGCCGACGTCCTCGACCGTGTGTGCCACCGCGCCAAACTCATGTTTGATCCCGGCAAACCACTCGTTGTGGTTGAAGACAACATCGGTTCCCTTGATCCACGAGAGCGCCGCGCAGTTGTAATGTGTTGCCTCCGCTCCCTGC
>JACQVJ010000182.1 GCA_016209805.1 Ignavibacteriota bacterium | reverse complement strand
GTCCACGCCGTGCAGACCTTTGTTGATCATGCCGTTCACAGCGTTGCCGCCGCCACCGCCAACGCCAACGACACGAATCTTCGCACCACGATCGAGGTAATTGTCCAATTCGATCACTGGTAGTTCCTCCTTACGTTAGTGAGTTAATCGATAAACTCCGTGTGTGTTCCTTGTGTTTTTGCCCGATTACAATTCGTCAAACCATTCTTGCATTCTCGCCAAGATGCTGAGGAACTTGTTCCTCCCCCTCTTCGTGCTGGATTTGATCGCCGCCTTGTCCTGATTCTTGATACCATAGTATACAAGACCAACCGCGGTGGCATACGCGGGATTCTCGATCTCACGAACAAGACCTGCTGAGAATCCCGCGGGCACTCCAATCTTGACCGGCATGCAAAGGACTTCTCGCGCGAGATCGGCCGTCCCTTTGATGAGCGAGCCCCCGCCTGTCAGCACAACCCCTGCAGAGAGATGCTTGGAGTATCCCGATCGCTTGATTTCCAACGCCGCGATTTCAAATATCTCTTCCATCCTCGGCTGAATAATGCGTGCAAGAAGACTCTTGTCAATCTCAATCGGCGGTCGGCCACCAACTCCAGGGAGAATAATAGGACTGTCGTCCGCCACGGCCGGGAGATACGCGAAGCCCTGTTCCTTTTTCAACTTTTCCGCTTGCTCGTTCAAGATGCCAAGGCCTTTGCGTATATCGTCGGTCACTTTCCTTCCGGCTATGCCGATTACCGCGGTGTGACGGATCGTGCGCTCTTCGAAGACAGCAAGGTCGGTCGTCCCTCCGCCGACATCCAGCAATGCTACGCCAACTTCTTTTTCATCATCATCGAGTACCGCATAGCTTGATGCGAGTGGCTCGAGTACCAGA
This sequence comes from Ignavibacteriota bacterium, assembly GCA_016209805.1. Classification (GTDB taxonomy): domain Bacteria; phylum Bacteroidota; class Ignavibacteria; order UBA10030; family UBA6906; genus JACQVJ01. Next base: position 6,250 of record JACQVJ010000182.1, on the reverse strand, counting down.
TCACTCACATCAAGATCTGCACGCTGAACGCAGGTATAGATATTCTGCGAGGCACTGACAAGACCGGTAATGATGTGGACGTTCGCCTCCATGCGAACACCGGCCATGCCGAGTGGATCGTACACACCATCCTGACCGTCAATGATGAACTCTTGTGGAATGACATGGATGATCTTCCGATCCGAGGGAAGGGCGATCTTCTTGGTGTCTTCGATCAGGCGATCGATGTCCGCCTGGGTGACTTCGTGGTCCGCTCCGCTAATGCCGATGACGCCTCTGCTTTGGAAGCTCTGGATATGATCGCCAGCAATCCCAACAATCACCGACTTGATAGCTACTCCGGATTGCGCTTGTGCCTCTGCCACAGCATTCTTGATGGAGCGGATGGTCTTCTCTATATGCGTCACCACCCCTCGCATCATCCCGTCGGAGGAGCTGCGGCCAACCCCGAGAATGTTGATCCTGTTGTTCTCATCGGTACTTGCAACGACCGCGCAGATTTTCGTTGTGCCGATATCAAGACCTACAATAGTGTTATCCATGGTACTCCTCTTGTGAGAATGGATCCTTCTGGCGCGGACGGTCTGTGCTCTGCACCCTCTGGTTCTCTCGAAACCGACAAACGACTACCTGGTCCTCGAACCGAAGATCGATGTACTGCAGATCCTGGGCGCCCTGATGCACTACGATGTTCCTCCAGAAGCTGGCAAACTTAAGAAGTTTCGGACCGGTGTTGCCGTGCCCGAACAGAACGGGAATGCCGTGTTCGGCAGTGTAGAGAATGATGTCGCGCTCCCCGGCAACACGCACCTCCGAGATTTGACGGAACACCAGATCGTCAATCTCTCTCGCTACGATAAGAATGTTTAATGCCTCTTGCATGGTTGTGTCTGTCGTCTTCCTCCCGGGTACAACATGCTCAGCGGACAACACGCCCGAAATCACCGGCACATCAAAGATACTTCGGGAATGAACAGGCGGCAGAACGACCCCCTCGCCATCGATGTAGTGCACATTGTCAAGGACAAGCGCCGCAATGGGGACGCGTTCTTCAATAATGATGGCGACCCTGTCCGGTATGTCGCGCCGCACGGTCGCATTGCGTATGAAATGGTTTTCAAGCACACGTTTCTGTACCGCGTAGAGATCAACCTCGAAAAGGATCTCACCTTTCGCAATCGCGGCACGTGCGATGATCTCGGCTGAGCCGACAATGCTGTTCCCGTCGACCCGGATGTCCTGAACCACGAGATCGTTCTTCCAAGAATGTGCAAGCACGCCGATACTCCCGACTGAAAGCACGAGAAGGACCGTCAGCACGAAGGCTGGCTTGGCGCTCTTTTTCTTCTCTGTGTCTTCTTCCACTTACGCCACCTCGGCAAGGACTTGATGGTCGAATCCAACGGGCCGAAGTTCCAATTCGAGGGAGATATGGAATTGCTTCTTCACTGCATGTTGAACCACTTTAATCAGCGCAAGTACGTCGGTTGCTCTGGCACCGCCTGTGTTGACCACATGATTTGGGTGTTGCTCTGAAATCATGGCTCCCCCACATTTATGGCCCTTGAGCCCCGCCCGTTCAATAAGGTTGGCGGCAAGATCTCCGGATGGGTTTTTGAACAGAGCACCTGCATTGGGGACATTCAAAGGGCGTTCAGCATTCCGTCTCAACAGAAACTCGCGCCTCCTGCGTGTAAGATCTTCCTTATCGCCGCGTGGAAAGCTGAAGCTCGCATTCAGCACGAAATCGCTATCTGACTGAATTTCCCCGCCACTGATTCTCACTGTCTTGTTGTCCCGCAAGACCTCCGCCTCAACCATGTGTTCTGACAGTTCATCGATGAAAATGCCTGCGCGTGTTGCCACGTCCCCTCCTATTGAACCTGGAAAGCCTGCAAGCATCTCCGTCCCCTGAAGGGAATGCTGAATGCAGTAATCGACAAGTTGCGCGATACGAACACCTCCTTCAGCAACCACCAGCTCCCCGATCGTTTGCAGGTGTGCAAGACCTCGTTCGAGACTAACGGCAGCACCCCGGTATCCCGCATCACTCACGAACATGTTGCTCCCACTTGAGACAATGATGAAGGGAATCGCGTGGTTACGAAGGTAACAGAACAGCTTGGTCGCGTCCTCTTTTGAGACTGGCTCAAAGAAGTAATCCGCGGGGCCGCCGATCTTGAGCAACGAATATCTCCCCAATGCCTCACTGAGATTGATCTTTCCTTTGAAGAACCGCTGTATCTCGCTTATTGAAAGCATGGCTTTACTGAGCCTTCAACCTCTTAATAAACTCTTCCCCGTACCTCCAAATGTCCCCGGCTCCCATCGTGATGATGATGTCTCCTTTCTTCTTGATCTTCATGAGAAAATCAGGCACCTGTTTCTTGTCGGCAATATAGTGCACCTGCTTGTGGCCAAGCTCCATCGCCGTATTCGCTATCAGCTCGCCTGTGATTCCCTGGATCGGTTCCTCTCGTGCAGGATAGACATCTGTCAGCACGAGGACATCGGCATTGAAAAACGCCCGGCCAAACTCCTCATAGAAATCGCGGGTACGGGAATAGAGATGTGGTTGAAAGACGCACACAACACGGCGCCGCCAGCCTGCCTTCACACCGCCAAGCGTCGCCTTGATTTCTGTTGGATGGTGTGCATAATCGTCCACCACCATCATGCCTCCAATATCAGCCTTGACTTCCCACCGGCGGAATACACCGGTAAATTTTTCGATCCCAGCTTTCACACTTTCAAACGGAACGTTCAGCTGCAGGCCAACCGCAATCGCGGCAAGGGCATTCTGTACATTGTGCCTGCCGGGAATCTGTAGCTCGATCCTTCCTTTCTCCTGTCCATCCTGAATCACGAGGAAGCTTGTCGTACCCTGATTGTGGATGATATCAACCGCCTGCAGATCTGCCTGAGCAGTCAATCCGTATGTGATGATCTTCTTCTTGATCTTTGGCATGATATCTTGAAGCGCGGGCTCATCAAGGCAAAGGACCACGAAGCCGTAGAACGGAACCTTCCCCGCAAACTGAATGAACGCCGACTTGATGTCCTCAAGGTCTCGATAGCAATCGAGATGATCCGTTTCGAGTGTGGTCATCACTGCGATCGTTGGTGTGATGGAGAGGAACGACCGGTCGAACTCATCCGCTTCCACGACAATAAAGTCTCCCTTCCCAAGTCGGGCATTCGAGCCGGCGAGACCGTGCAATCGTCCCCCCACAATTACGGTGGGGTCGATCCCTCCCTCCATCAGCACGAGACTGATCATCGACGTGGTGGTGGTCTTGCCATGCGTTCCTGCAATACCGATGCCGTACTTCAGGCGCATTACTTCGGCCAGCATCTCCGCCCGGCGGATCACAGGAATTTTCCGTCTCTGCGCCTCCTCAATCTCAGGATTATCGGGCGGCACAGCAGAGGAATACACAAGGACATCAACGTCCGCGTCAACGTGTTTCGCATTGTGCTCGATAAAGATTTTTGCTCCCATGGACTTGAGGCGCTCGATATCTTCACTTCCGGATTTGTCCGAACCGGTAACGGCGAAGCCCTGATCGAGAAGAATTTCCGCGATGCCGCTCATCCCGATTCCACCAATCCCCACAAAGTGTAATTTTCTGATTGATGAGAACATGTCATCTGTCCGTGATCCGCGGCCGCCGCCATCGGGGGTGCTTTCGCTTGGGGAGATGCGCCGCGATCCTGTTTATTTCCTGAATGAGCTCCTTCTCTTTTTCGTACCGGCCCACCCTGATGCGGAACAGCCTCCTCTTCTTCCGGAGCTTGAATACAATCACCTGAAAGCGCCCGCTCGTTTGCACACGCGTTTCGCGGCCCACATAGATCCACTCGATGTCCTTCGCGTCGACGCGTCGTTCGTGGAATTTGTTCTTGAAAACAATGGTGTCTCCCTGAACAATAAGCCGTCGGTTCCTGATGTAGTTCAGGCCGAGAGTTATGAACGACACCATCACAAAGAAGACGATCACGTACAGCAGGGGATCGTCCAGCACGTATTCAAACCTTTTCTCCACCAGATTCCCCCTGATCACAACGTAGAGAATCAACGTCACCAGATAGATCAGAGCCGATTGGTAATAAAAGTCGAGTTTGTATTTGAATGCCTTTTCCTTCTCTTCCATACTATCCCTTTGCGAGTCGTAGCACTGCGCGGGCGAGCGTTGCCGCGGCATCGGGCCTCGCCAGCGAGTGTGCGCGTTCCGACATAGCCTTCAAACGGGATGGATCATCCAGCAATTGACTCAGTGTAGGAAGCAGTAGTGCATTCAGTTGATTGTCTTTCACCAACACGGCTGCACCATTTTCAACAAGCGAGCGCGCATTCTCCGTCTGATGATCGGCAGCAGCAAACGGATACGGGACAAGCACCGCCGGAACCGCGGCACGCATCAACTCCGCCACGGTAGTCGCCCCGGCACGACAGAGCGCAAGATCGCATGCGGCATAAGCATTCTCCATTCTGTCGATGAACTTGTATATTTTGATCTGCTGGCTCTCATGACTCCGCAATCGCTCATAGTCCGCTTCTCCCGTTTGCCAGATGATCTGCAGACTGAGGGCTTTCAGTCGATCAATAACTCTCTCAACCGCGCTGTTGATCGAGCTTGCCCCAAGACTACCACCAAACACGAGAAGGGTCTTCAACGTTGCGTCGAGATGAAAATACCCTGTGCTTTCCGATCGTGTTACGGTTCCCAGTGCAGAGCGTGTTGGATTGCCGCTGACTTTCACGTTGTCTGTTCGCTTCAAGTAGCGCTGTGTTGCGCTGAACGTTACGTGGACTTCGTCAACTCGGGATGCGAGGAGTCGCGTTGTAATCCCCGGAAAACTGTTTTGCTCCTGGATCAGCGTCGGCACACCGCGCAGCGATGCCGCGAATACCACGGGTCCGCACACATATCCCCCGGTCCCGACAACGACGTCAGGGTTGAACTTCCGGATCATCCTATATGACTGCAAGACAGCAACCATCACTTTCAACGGAAGTAGAATGTTGCCGAGAACGGATTTTCTTTTGAACCCGCTGATCCAAATCGGCATGAACTCGTAGCCGCGCTCAGGAACGACACGTGCCTCGATCCTGTCCTTTGTGCCAGCAAAGAGAATCTCCGCGTTGGGACGAGCTGTTCTGATCTCATCGGCTATGGCAATCCCGGGGAAGAGATGTCCTCCTGTTCCTCCTCCCGCAAACAATATCTTGAGTGAATTTCCCTGCACATTGGCTCAATATACTTTTCCGACGGCCGGGGTTTGGATCGGATCGACCGGTCGAACGCTTTCAGGTGTTCTCGCAAGTCGCGGATGCATGTCGGTCTGCGATGAGATGTTCAGCAATACGCCAATCGCAATTGATGAAAAAAGGATCGACGAACCTCCGTAACTCACGAACGGCATCGGCAAACCCGTCGTCGGGACAACGCCGAGCGTGACACCTGCGTTAATCAACGCGTACAGAGTAATCGAGCAAACAATGCCTGCGGCAAGAGAACGGCCAAAATCGTCCCGGGCATTCTTTGCAATCTTCATTCCTCGCGACATGATCAACAGGAAAAGGAGGATGAAGAAGAGCGTTCCCACCAAACCGTATTCCTCACCGACAATCGAGAACACAAAGTCTCCGTACGACTCGGGAAGATAAAAATCCCGCTGACGGCTTTCGCCCGGGCCCACACCGAGAATTCCACCGTTGCCAAACCCGATGATACCCTGTAATACCTGGTAATGTACCTTGCCATTTGCCACACCATGACCGAGCACGAACCCCGTAAGCATTTCGATGAAATCTGTGACGCGTTTCAGTCTGTAAGGCGCACTGATTATGTACGCGCCAAGAACAGGCAAGAGTACCGAAAACGTTAATGCGATGTGCGCGATCCGGGCGCGCCCAACATACAGCATGAGCAGACCGATGAGTAAAATCATCGCACCGTTGCTGAAGTTTGGCTGCAACAGAACGAGCACGGTCACCAGTCCAATCCACAGCATCATCGGGGCAAACCCGTGCTTGAAGTCCTTGATCTTCTCCTTCTTATCCGTAATCAGCGTGCACAGATGAAAGATGAGCGCATACTTTGCAAACTCGGATGGCTGAAACCCGAACCCGCCGAGACGAAGGAATCTCGTTGCACCTTTCACCTCGCCCCCAAGCACCAGTGTTATCCCGAGAACCAGAATGGTGATCAGAAGAATCGGCTTGGTGATCTTCCTGTAGAGTTTG
>JACQVJ010000187.1 GCA_016209805.1 Ignavibacteriota bacterium | reverse complement strand
TGGCCCGTCACCACGCCGTACACGACAGACATCCCAAGCCCCGTTCCCTTGCCCGGACCTTTTGTCGTGAAGAACGGCTCAAAAATACGTCGTTGCGTTTCTGTGTCCATACCGACTCCAGTGTCCGACACGTGCACAGAGACATAAGCGTTGTGTTCGGCATCGGGAAAACGATGTCTCAGTTCATCACCTGTCAGCACTCGTGTGTGGAATGAAAGCGTTCCGCCGTCGGGCATTGCATCTCGACCGTTGACGGCAAGGTTGAGCAACACCTGATGGAGCTGATTCGCATCAGCACCAATGGGCGGCAGATCGGCATCAAGATATCTGGCAATCGTGATCGTCTTCGGAAATGTCTCCGTGAGCATTTTGATAAGTTCTTCGATCAGGTCGTTGAGCCTTACAGTTTCGATTGTCTTCTCAGTCTTGCGGGCGAACGTCAGTAATTGCCTTACAAGGCCTGCACCGCGAACCACAGATCTGTTGATCGCGTCGATGCTAGGGAAGACGTTTTCCACACCGCCCGATGAACCTTGGATAATGGAAGCGTGGCCCAGGATGATTCCAAGGATGTTGTTGAAATCATGGGCAATACCTCCGGCAAGGGAGCCTATGCTTTCCATTTTCTGCGCCTGAATCAACTGAGCCTCGGTCGTGCGGAGTGCATCCTCCGCCCTTGCCCGTTCGGCAATTTCAGCGGTCAATGCGGCAGTCCGTTGCCGGACTCGCTCTTCCAGATGTTCGTGCATTCGGCAGCGCTCCAACGCCACGCCAATCTGATTGCCGATGCCGTTCAGAATAGTGAGGTCATTCTCACTAAACATGACTTGTTCCGATCCCACGAGATTCAGAATGCCAAGTGGCCGGGTTCCGACATGGAGAGGTATGGTAACGTGAGAGCGGAGACCCAGTGTTTCTCCTTTTGCTTTCTGGAGCCGCTCACATTCTGTAATGTTCGTGGCCCTGATGATGTCGCCTTCGAGGAATTTTTGCCGGCACAGACAATCGCCCTCTATGACGCCGGGTTGAGCGAGTGCTGGCGGGAGCCCTCGCGATCCGACAAGCTGGAATCCTGACGCAGGGTCAAAGAGGGAAATCCATCCCGCCCGAACATCAGGCAGGTCGAGGGCGTTGCGCAGAACCTGTTCGACGATCTCGCTTTCTGTAGCGGCGGAATTCAAGCCTTTTGCTATTCGATAGATGCCGGTTAACATTGTATTGGCCCGATCCAGCTCCTCTTCGCGCATCTGGAGTTCCCTGCAAAGTTGGACGGCCTGTTCATATGTGGAGATAAGCAAGTCAAGTATCTGCTGACGCTCAGCCGTGATGAAGTGCCTCTCTCCGCCGAGATACAACTCAACGCCAACCTTCACCTTGTCGCTTTCGCGAAGCCGGCGATTGGCAATGATGTGCTCGACGCGAAGAAGCAGATGCCGCTCATCATAAGGCTTTCTGATGAAATTATCCGCGCCACTCTTGAGGGCTTCAATCACATCCTGCGGACTGGAGAGAGAGGTCAGGAGTACGACCGGTGTATCCTTCAGGACTTCATCGGACTTGACTGCTTTGCAAAGATCGTAGCCATCCATCTCCGGCATAACAATGTCACTGATGATCACGGTGGGTCTGCGCTCGCGCGCCGCCGCGAGAGCTTCCGTGCCGTTGGATACTGCCCTCACAGAGAACCCATGCTCCTCAAGCAGATGACGAAGTTGTTCTGCCTGTGTCAGGCTATCTTCGGCAATCAACACCTCCACGCCGTGATTGTTCCCCGTATTTTTGCTACTCACATTCATCCTTCTGAAAATGATTAGAATTTACTCCTTCGCCTGTTCCGGCAGTGAAAAGTAAAACGTTGCCCCTTCACCCTCTTTTGCTTCTGCCCATGTCTTTCCTCCATGTCGGGCAATAATGCGGCGAACGTTTGCCAACCCTACGCCTGTTCCCCCAAACTCCGACTCAGAGTGTAACCTTTGAAACACGCCGAACAGCTTGTCAGCGTACTGCATGTTGAATCCAACACCGTTATCGCGGACGAGGAATATCTTTTCGTTCTCCGAGCCTTCACGATAACGAACCTCAATCTCGGCCACTGTACGCTGGCGGGTGTATTTGGCAGCATTACCCAGCAGGTTGAGGAACACCTGGTACAACAGTGAGCGGTCGCCATACACCGTAGGCAATGGCTCGACCTTCCAATGGATTTCACGCCCTTCGGTCTCCATCCGAAGATCGTTCTGCACTTCCTTCACCAGTTGATTGAGGTCCACCGGGCCTTTCCGTAACTGGGCATGACTGAGACGCGAAAACGAGAGCAGACCATCGATCATCGATGTCATCTTCGTGCCGCAGTCCTGTATTGTCTGAATGTACCCATCCGCTTCATTGCTCAGCGCACTCCCCGAATGGCGCACCAACAACTCTGCATAACCGAGTATCTGACGCAATGGAGTGCGCAAATCGTGAGAGATGGAATAGCTGAACGCCTCCAGCTCCGTGTTGAGCTGTTGAAGTTTCTCCTGGACTTTCAGCAGCTCACGGTTCTTGTGAACTGCTGTTTCGTACGTGGAAATAAGAAGATCAAGGATCTGGAGCCTGTCGGAGGTGATCGCATGCTTCTGCCCGGCGAAGAAGATCTCCACACCCAATCGCGACTTCTCATGTTTCCGCAGCTCACGGTTCACAAGAATGTATTCGATACGACTGAGGAGTTCTTTCTCATCGTACGGCTTGACGATGAAGTTGTCGGCAGCGCAAAGGAGACCCCGTATGATATCGGCTGGATCAGAAAGGGAGGTCAGCAAGATTACCGGAATCTCTTTCAGGTTCGCTTCCGACTTGATCGACCGACAGAACTCATATCCGTCCATTTCCGGCATGACGATGTCGCTGATAATGAGTGTGGGATGTTCTTTGCGTGTTACTTCAAGAGCTTCTTTGCCATTTTGGGCGATAACGACTGCATACCCCTTGGTGACAAGCAGGTGTTTCAATTGCTCCGCTTGTGTCGGGCTGTCCTCAGCGACGAGGATTTTTTCGCTCTGTTGTTTCATGTCTTTCTTACAAGGTTTAAGACCGCGGTGGCGATTCTCTCCGGCGAGAGTACGTACGTAGCAGCGTCCAACCGAATTGCTTCCCCCGGCATGCCGTGCACAATGGAAGTCTCTTTGTTTTGCGCGATTGTAACGGCCCCTGCATCTTTCATATGCTTAAGCTCTTCCGCACCATCCGTTCCCATTCCTGTCAAAAGCACGCCGATCACACTCGGCCCGAACGCCTCTGCAGCCGACCGGAACAGCGCAGCAACTGAGGGCCGCAAACCATTGTCGGGATTATCCTTTCGAAGTTCGATTCGGCCGTCAGCCCTGACGCGTGTGTGGTAGCCGTCGGGCGCAACATACACGCGCCCGGGGAGCAGTTGCTCTCCTTGCGTGGCCACACGCACGGGAATAGGAGATGATTGCGCCAGCCAATCAGCGAAGCCGTGCACAAAGCCCTCGGCCATGTGCTGAACAATGACAATCGGAACCGGAAAGTCCTTTGGCAGCACCGAAAGGATCGACTGAATCACGACCGGTCCTCCCGTGGACGCTCCGATACACACAAGTCTGATCTCGGTATCCTGCTTCTTGCGTTCAACAGCAGGAGGCAGTTCGAGGGAAGCGCCAAGCTTGTGTTGAGGTCGCGGCCATCGTTTCACTACCTTGACTTCAGACATGAGCTTCACGGTTTGAACGAGTTCCTTCGCCGCTGTTTCATGATTGGGATGACCCATACCAACCGGGCGGCGAACAACTGCGAGAGCCCCCGCTTCAAGTGCCTGGAAGGTCGTTGCCACCTCTTCCGCCGTGGAACTCCCGCTGACAATAACGATGGGAACCGGAGTTGTCTGCATGATGCGCCGCGTGGCATCGAAACCGTTGAGCTTCGGCATGTGGATGTCCATTGTAACGACATGCGGCTGCTTCAGCCTGACTGCTTCGACAGCTTCCTCGCCGTTGTGTGCAACTCCAATCACCCGCACGTCGGGATCGGAGCTGAGGATGTAAACAAGAAACTCACGCACGACGGGTGAATCTTCCACAATAAGAACGTTGACCATGAAGAGTACTCAGTTCCAGTATTTTCGAATTGAGAGTTGTGTGATCATGCGACCAGAAACCGTCATAGCAGTCTCTTCACAACTTCCAGCAAATTACTCTGATCAAAGCTGCTCTTGACGATATATGCGTTCGCCCCCACATCCACACCCCGCTCACGGTCTTCACGCGACTCGAGAGCAGTTACGAGCACGACAGGAAGCTCGGCGAGTTTTTTGTCTGCGCGAATCTTCGCGGTCAGATCAAAGCCGTCCATCCTTGGCATATCGACATCGGAGACGACGACAGCAAACTCGCCGGTGCGCAGCTGTGTCAGCGCATCAACGCCATCCACGGCTGTCGTCACTGAGTATCCTGCCGCCTCGAGAATGCTCTTCAGAAGCGTGCGTGCTGTGATGGAGTCTTCCGCCACCAATATTGAATGGCGTCTCTCGGACTCCTCGGCAACGGCGGGCGAGACCGGTAGTTGCTTCGCGACCGGAGCACGTATTGCCGTCTTCACAAGATCCGAAACATTGAGAATGGGAACGACCTTCCCCGAACCGAGCACCGTTGCACTTGCAATGTTGCGGACGCGCGAAAGCTGCGGGCCCAAACTTTTCACAAGCACTTCCTGCTCCTGCAGCACCGCATCGACAAGAACTGCAATGCGTCGACCGGTTGCGTTCAAAACGACGGCCTGAAGCGGACCGTGGAGCAGCTCGCTGCCTGGGGGGCGTGGTACCTCAAGCAGATCGCCGAGGCGGGCAAGTCCGATCACCTCACCTTTGAGCGAGATCGTTTCCCGGTTCTCGACGGTACGGATTTCTTCCTTGTGGACACCGGCAACTCGCTCGATGTTTGCCGTCGGAATGACAAACATCTGATCACCGAGCTGAACAAGCAGTCCACGGAACGTTGCGAGCGTGAGAGGAAGCACGAGGCGGAATGTTGTCCCGTCTCCGGGTCGGGATTCGACTGTAACACTCCCTCCCAAGCTTTCGACTCGCTCTCGCACGATCGCGAGGCCGAGCCCCCTTCCGGAAACGTCCGTGATCATCGGGCTTGTCGAAATGCCGGATTGGAATATGAGCGATAGCGTCTCTTCATCTGTCAGTTCTGAGGTCTCTGACTCGGTAAGAAGACCATTCTTCACGGCGACACGTCGGAGATTTACAAGATCGATCCCCTTTCCGTCGTCGGTGACCGTGATTTCAATCTTGTTCCCATTCCTCTGGGCAATGCCAATGGCAATGGTTCCTTGCGGACGTTTCTTCTCATGTTCTCGCTTCTCCGGTACCTCAATGCCGTGGTCGATACAGTTTCGTATGAGATGGATGAGAGGATCTTTCATCGTCTCCAGGATTCTCCTATCGATCTCGATCTCCGCTCCCTGAATGACGAGGTCGATATCCTTCCTTTGATCATGAGAGAGGTCGCGGACGAACTTCGGGAAGGCCTCCAACAACGACGAGAAGGGAAACATGAGCGCCTTTTTCGCATCGTCGAGGAGGTTGTCCACCATGAAGGCCAGCGATCGCTGATCGTGCAGGGAGCGCTTCGTCACGGCGGCGAGGCGGTGCTCAAATGTTCTCAGCAAGGCGGCGCTCTGCTCCACGTAGTCGAGCAGTTGTGTCACCTCAGCAGCACCATGTCGGACGATGTGCGCGTTGTTCTTCTCCATCGGGTAACGAAGCGCGCGAGCGTCTCCCGAGACTCTTCTCCACTCCCTTTTCCACACTTCAAGTTCCTGGAGTATGGACTGAAGATCGGTTGTTCGCTGAGCGGCGGCAAGTTTTGTCAAAACCATTTCCTCCGCTTGAAGAACAAGAGAATCAAGTTTGGTCACGGCAATTCTCACTGTCTCTCGCAACATGAGCGATGCCGTGGAGGCTCCCGGCTCCACTTGAGGAGGTGGAGAGGGGGAACCCACGGGCGCAACAACTGAGCTGATAGAGGACTTCGTACCCTGAAGGAAGTGCTCGAGCTCGTCTCTCAGTGCTTCTGTCGCCTTTGCGTCGTCAGGCGCCGGCTTTTTGTCCACAGAAGAAAGTATACTGCTCAACCGATTGACCACACGGTGGAAGAGGTCGAGCAATCCCGGCGATAGTTGTGTGGCTCCCTTCTTTAGAGAGGAAAGCACGCTTTCAAGCGACTGGCAGATTTCCTCGATGGCTGCGGAGTCCACTGCGCGGGCGGCACCTTTCAGGCTATGAGTTTCACGAAAAAGTATTTCGATGAGCTGCACCTGTTCGCTAAGACCGGTACTCTTCTCGAGCTGAAGTAACGCGGCGACAATCGCCTTCAACCGGTCCCCTGCTTCAACTTGAAAAGTAGCGAGAAGCCTCTTCTGGAAATCACTATTTCGTTCTTTCATCGCGGTCCGCTCCCCTCGGAATTTGATCTACTATCCGCCCCGGTTTGTCGCTCTTCCTACAAGCAACTCGAGTCTTCCTCCAAGTTGATGCAAGTTTTGTGCGGCGGTCTCCGCCTGTTTCGTACTGGCCACATTCTGTGCACTGGCCTGTTTGATGTTCTCCATCGCCTGTACCACCTGATCCATCCCCACCAACTGCTGCTGACTCGATGCCGCGATCTGCGTCGCCGCCTGCGCCGCTTCTGCAATGCTCTCCGTCAGCAGCCGGATCGACTCCCCTGCCTCCGTCGATTGCTTCACCCCCACTTCCACCGCCTTGCTCCCCTGCTCGGTCGCCATCACCGCGGCACTCGTTGCCTTCTGAACATCCATCAGGATCGTCCGCACCTGCGCCGTTGCCTGCTTCGATTGCTCCGC
>JACQVJ010000046.1 GCA_016209805.1 Ignavibacteriota bacterium | reverse complement strand
TCTCCAGGCTGTTGTACATAACGTAGCGATCACGAGATAGAAAGAACGTGCCGACGTCGATTCCGAATGGCCCCTCGAGGGTCACAAGCAATGAATCGGGTTTCCGCAAGGAGGATTCGAACGCTGCCGTACCTGCAATCTCCGGGCTTTCAAACGTCAGTGATCCTGTCCCAACCATCGTTTGAATCTTCTTCTCTTTCGCATCGACCATCGCGAGCACCACTTCGGGCGGGGTTACCCGTGTGTCAAGCAGTAGTTCCGATCGTTTTGAAGCACACGACGTAAGACAAAGAGCAGCAAGAACGATGGATGTCGGGAATGCTCGAAAACTCATCAGTGTCTAAGGCGTGATATCTTCTCCCGCAACACGGTGTTGTTCTCGTCAAGTTTCAACGCAATGCTCCAGTGCTCGACAGCCCGTTCGCTTTCGTTCATCATATCGTAGATATCACCCAGGTGCTCGTGGAGGATGGGGTTCGCATTTCCCTTTGCGATTGCTTTCTTGATCAGCGTTTCGGCTTCCTCATACCGTCCGAGCCTGAAATACACCCACCCTTTCGTGTCAAGATACGACGGGTTTTCCGGTTGCGCCTCTACCGCTTTCGTCGCCATATCAAGGGCGCGTTCGAGCTGGAGACCGCGCTCGGCGAGGCTGTAGCCATAGTTGTTCAGCACAAGATGGTTCATCGAATCGATCCGCAGGGCCGCCTCGTAGAGCGAGTCGGATTCCTCATACGTCTTTATTCCGTCGTACACGAGGGCAAGTTGCGCGATGGCATTGATATCCTTCGGGTTCAACACGCAGGCGCGTTCAAGGACCTTCGCCGCCTCAATGTTGTTTCCCATCCGACTGTGTGCAACCCCAAGCATAAAATTGACACGGAAATCATCCGGCAGAATTTTCAACGCTGATTCGAGGATCGTCACCACCGACCGGAAGTCCTCATTGTCCAAATACACCGATGAGAGATACACCCAGCCATCAGGATTCCAACTCGCGAGCTCTGTGACTTTCCTGAAATTCGTTACGGCAAAGGAATCGTCATGAGCTACCGCACCAATTGCTCCGAGGAACCAATATGCCCGCCAGTCCTCCGGATGCTTGTCTCTGATCTGCTCGAAAATCGACTTCGCAACAGGAGCCTGAGTTGAGTCTTTTTCTATCTGTCCGAAGTACATTTCTCCAATCTGCAGTTTCGCATCAAGCCCGAGGGAGTCGCTCTCAAAAAGACGATCAAACTCTCTTTTTGCCGTAGCGTACTCCTGCTTTAACAGATAAGCGCCGGCAAGCTCCATTGCGTATTCAATGTTCCCCGGGTTACGTTCAAGCAGGTCTCTGTAGATTGCAATCGCTTCATCGAGCCTTTCGGCACGGACATTTGTCTGAGCGAGGCTACGCCGCAGCTCCTGGTTGCTCGGATCGATTTCAAGCATTCGCGTGAGCGCATCGGCAGCATCTTCGAATTGTCCGAGTGCATTGTGCAACTCGGCGATTTGCACGAGCACCTCCCATTGTGGGCCGAATCGCTTGGTGATCTCATCATACGCCTCGAGTGCTTTGAGAGGCTTGCGTGACTGGTAGAGCCGTGCAAGGTTAAACCATGATTCGATGCTGTTCGAATCCCGCTTGACAACTTCTTCATACTGAGCTGCTGCCGAGTCGAGCTCGAACCCCGCCGCAAATCCTTCCGCAAGGTTCCGTCGATACTCGACGTTGTCCGGTGCCAAACGGACAGCCTCACGACCGGACTCGATTGCAAGGGCATGCTTGCCCAAAGCACTGTAGTTCTTCGAGAGGGCGTAGTGGATGCCGTGGCTCCTTTCGTACCGAAGCGCGTCCTGGAATTCGAGGACTGCCTTCGCATACTCCCCCTTTAGCTCATACAGCGAGCCCGCAATGACGTGTTGTGTCGCCAGATCATGCGCGATCTCCGATGCCTCCTCCCCATGTCCGATCGCATCAGTCGTATCCCTGGCTGATGAGCAACCGGACAAGATGAGAGCCGCCACGATTGCTGTTACAAAATTCCTCATGTCGACGAATCCTCCACCGCTCTGCAATGATGATCTCTCAAAAATATATCTATTCATGCTCTTAATAACAAGCAGCCCATATTGAGGGTATTGTCCTATTTCACGACCGAACCACCTTGACTGGAACTTTGCTTTTCTCTATGATTTGGTATGACTCGACATTTTCATCTTGCCGTTGCTTGGGACTGGGAGTTTGACAGGGAGTTCGTTGAGGTACTTGAATTCTGCCTGCATGCAGAGAACCTTCTTTTCTACTCCATCAGCCATCACAACACTCTTGAGACACTCAGGAAGCTACAGAAGGAGGAGTTGAGCTTCGGGGCGTTTCTCGATCGGGCCTCGGACGCCGACGAAAACTTCACCGCTCTTTCCCGAGCGATCAGAAATAGCGATGTGCTGAGTATTAACCCCCCTGAAGTCGTTCAGCATGCAATCGATAAGGCAACAATGCATCTTGAGTTTCTCACCAAAGGTCTGCACGTGCCGTTTACGATCATCATCTCCCCCTATAATAAGAAGAGGGAAGTGGAACTGAGCCTGAGCGACCTTGCACGGCTCGGGCGACCATTCATTATCAAGCCGGCAAATACAACAGGTGGTGGTGTCGGCGTTATTCTCGGAGCCGAGACGCTGAAGGATGTGGTGGACTCCCGCCAACACCACAAGAACGATAAGTATCTTCTCCAGGAGAAGATCCAACCTACATTCCTCAACGGCCAAAAGGGTTGGTTTAGAGTATTCTATGTCTTCGGACTTGTCATCCCCTGCTGGTGGGACGATGAAACACATCTCTACAAGACAGTGACCGACAGCGAGCTCATGTCGCTTGGTCTTCAACAGCTCATCGATATCACTACGAAAATATGGGAAGTGTGCAGACTCGATTTCTTTTCAACGGAAATTGCGGCGACCCCTAAAGGGAAGTTCGTCATCGTCGATTACGTGAACGATATCTGCGATATGCGCCTCCAATCGAAGCACGGTGATGGAATTCCCGATCAGGTTGTCCTGGATATCTGCCGACAAATCGCCTTCCATCTCAAGTCCCGATTGAATCAGCGGCGAGAATCTATGAATGTGCTTGACTTTCCTTGAGTGGTTTGATACATTTCTTGCGATCTTTTCTTCCTGCTTTGCGAGATAGTAGTAATCGGGAGAGAGGCCATGTGAGGCGTGCGTAATACACTATTCCAAACTCTTTGGAGGAAATTTCCATGAGGTCAGATAAAGCGGAGTGTCGAGTCACAAATGGCTCAGCGTTCTCTATCTTGTTCATCGGTGCTGTTGTCGTGACTGCTATGGGATGTGGAACGACGC
This sequence comes from Ignavibacteriota bacterium, assembly GCA_016209805.1. Classification (GTDB taxonomy): domain Bacteria; phylum Bacteroidota; class Ignavibacteria; order UBA10030; family UBA6906; genus JACQVJ01. The sequence continues at coordinate 8,181 of JACQVJ010000046.1, read as the reverse complement.
AGGAAACGACGGAGGAAGATTGGGCTGCCAATCCACCCGTCTCCAGCTCAGCACAGCTGGAGTACCGAGTCGACAGTCTGATGAACGAAAACCGCAGGCTCAGGCAACAGCTTGATGCGATTGCAACCGAGAACAGGAATCTCACGGCAAGAACAGCAGAGCTTGAGACGAAACTCGGCGACGCAATGGCATCAGCCAGAATACCAACAACGACTGCTACACCACCTTCCGTCGATGTATCGACAGGATACGCGGCGGCATTGTCACTCTATCGAAAAAGAGAATTCGACTCTGCAATCAATCAGTTTGAGGCTCTCCTGGCGGGTGGTGTCCGCTCCGATCTTGAAGACAATTGTCATTACTGGATCGGAGAATCGCTCTACGGACTCCGCAAGTACACCGAGGCCATCGATCGATTCAAGCAGGTTCTCTCGTACGGAAGTTCGGAAAAGAAAGACGATGCTCAACTGATGATCGGGAATTCGTACTTTGCGATGGGAAATCGGGATGCTGCCAGGGGAGAATACAACAAACTCATTTCAACGTACCCGGCAAGTCCGTTTGTGAGTAAAGCACAAGAGAAGTTAAGTCGATTATAACTCCAGTTGAGAAAAAAAACAGAATCCCGCTTCAGCAGTACACAGAGGAGCGGGGTTGTGTTTTTCCGTACGGCTCTGGGGGTCAACGCTTCCCGTCAATGAACTCTTCCGCAATGGAAACATCATCACGACTGCCAATGAAGAGGGGAGTCCGTTGGTGGAGTGATCCCGGCTGAATGTCGAGTATTCTCTTCCGCCCGTCCGATGCGGCGCCGCCTGCATTCTCCACTATGTACGCGAGTGGATTGTTTTCGTACATGAGGCGAAGCTTCCCGTTCGTATTCTTTTTGTCTCCCGGATAACAATAGATCCCGCCGTAGAGAAGCGTGCGGTGTACGTCTGCAACAAGAGAACCGATGTACCGTGCAGAGTATGGGCGCCCCGATTCCTTGTCTTCCTCCTTCAAGTATTGCACAAAGCGTTGCATCTCCGGACTCCATCGGTTGAAGTTACCCTCATTCATGCTGTAGATGGATCCCTTCTTCGGGATCTGGATGTTTTGGTGAGAGAGGAGGAATTCTCCCACCGTCGCATCGAGTGTAAAGCCATGCACGCCGTGCCCAGTGGAATAGACGAACATCATGCTTGATCCGAAAAGAATGTACCCAGCAGCAACCTGCCTACACCCGGGTTGCAGAACATCTTCCATCGTTCCCTTCCCCGAAGCCGTTAGGCGCCTGTGGACGGAGAAGATCGAACCTATGGTGACATTGGCATCGATGTTACCTGAACCGTCAAGCGGGTCGTAGATCAGGACATACTTGCCATACGGGTAATTCGCGGGAATGTGAAGCAGGTCCTCATTCTCTTCCGACGCCATCACGCATAGATGCCCTCCATGATCCATCGCTTTGAAGATCGTCTCGTCGGCAAACTCGTCGAGCTTCTTCACCTCATCGCCACTCACATTTTTGTGGTTCGTCGTTCCGAGAATGTTCACAAGACCTGCTTTCGTCACCTCCCGCCACACAAGTTTTGCGGCAAGCGACAGTGCGTGGAGCAATCCGGAAAACTCTCCTGTCGCATCAGGATGCGCGCGCGCTCCTTCGACAATGTGTCGTTCGAGCGTCATGAACTTTGACACCGTTGCAGTGCGAGGATACTCCATAGCGATTCCCTTATGAATGGTAAATGAGCGAGCGGAAGAACGAATCGGGGAGTTTCTGTTTTGAATCTACCCAAATGAGACAAGAGTTGCAACAAAGGTGCTAAGGTCGGTGGGGAACAGTGTCACCGATCTGTGGCGTTACACGGCCTGCTTGATTTCCTGCTCCTTATACTGCAATTGATAGAGTTTGTAATAAATGCCTCCAAGAGTCAGCAGTTCCTGGTGCGTCCCCATCTCACGGATTTCGCCCTTGTGCATCACTATGATCTTGTTTGCGTTCTGGATAGTCGAAAGCCGGTGGGCTATCACAATGGAAGTCCGCCCCTGGAGCAATTTCCTGATCGCATTCTGGATCAAGAGCTCAGATTCGGTATCGACGCTAGAAGTGGCTTCATCCAACACCAGAATACGGGGATGATGTGCAAGAGCCCTGGCAAATGAGATGAGTTGTTTCTGACCAACTGAAAGCGTCGATCCGCGCTCTTTCACCTCTTCGTAGTACTTCGCCGGAAGATTCTCAATGAACCTGTCAGCACCGACGACCTGTGCAGACGCCTTGATGCTTTCCTCCGATATCGATTCATCTCCAAGACCAATATTCGACCTGATATCGCCCGAGAACAGAAACACATCCTGCAGGACTACCGAAATGAATTTCCGCACGTCGGACTGGCGCACGTGTTTGATATTGATGCCATCCACCAGGATCTCCCCCTTCTGAACATCATAGAACCGTGCAAGCAAATTGATGATCGTGGTCTTCCCCGCTCCGGTGTGTCCAACAAATGCCACTGTCTGCCCGGCTTGAATCGAAAAAGAGACGTTCTTCAAAATCCACTCGTTCTCTTCATTCGTCGTCCCCTTATTGTATGCGAACCACACATTGCGGAATTCAATATCTCCTCGAATATCCGTCAACTGGACCGGCTTCTCGGGATCGGCTATGGTTGTGGTATCATCGAGTAGCTTGAACACCCGCTCCGACGACGCCATCGCCGTCTGCATGATGTTGTACTTTTCCGAAAGATCGCGAATCGGACGCCAGAACATCTCGTTGAACTGCAGAAAGGCCATTACCGTGCCGATCGTAATCGATCCCCCAAGTGCATCGACGCCAGCGTACCAGATGATGAGCCCTACGGCAATTGCGCCGATCAGATCGACTCCGGGGTAAAATACTGCATAATAGAAGATCGACCTGATGTTGGCATCCCGGTGAGCAGCGTTGATGCTGTCAAATTTCCTGAACGACTGCTCTTCCCTGTTAAATACCTGATCGACCATCATGCCGGTGATGTGTTCCTGCATAAAAGCGTTGATCCTTGCAATCTGCAGTCTGACCTCCCTGTACGCCTCGCGGGCTTTCTTTCTAAAAAGGAACGTCCCATAGAACAGCAGCGGCAACACGCTAAGCGAAATCAGCGCCAGCTCCCAGTTCATCGAGAACATGAAGTAGAGAATGCCGATGATCGTGAAAACATCGCTGAAGACCATCACGATGCCGGACGAGAACATTTCGTTCAGCACTTCGATATCATTGGTCACTCTCGTGATCAATCGCCCGATGGGGTTACGATCGAAGAATTTCAATCCGCGATGCTGCAGATGTTCGAACACCTCCATCCTTAGATCGTAGATCGTCCGCTGACCGACCCATTGCGTCAGGTAGGTGTTGAAATACTGCACCAGCCCGCGCAGAATGAGAACACCCAGGAAGGCAAGAGCAGTAATGAGCAACCCCTCCTTGTCCCCTTGCGAGATGTTTTCATCGACGGCAATCTTGGTAAAGTACGGACGCACCGCCTCCATCGCGGACACGGCTATGCTCAGAAAGATGCCAACCACCACGTGCCATCTGTACGGACGCAGATAGCGCAACATCCGCTTCATCAGCTTTGCGTCGTAGGCTTTACCGAGGACTTCTTCTTCGTGCATGACCAATCAGTGCAAAGTTGAAAGTGCAAAGTGAGAAATGACTCTATCTTGACTCCTTGCGCGCTGTGCTGACAATTGCCCCGAGTATACGGCTAAGTTGCTCCGATTCCTCAATCATCTCATCAATCATGTCTGCCCTTATCAGGCCGGCAGCTTTCGCGAGACGCAACCAGTAGTTGGATTCACGCGATTCCTTCAGCGCCGTGTTCATTTTGTAAGTGAAGTCGTCCTTTGTGTATCCTGCCTGAGCCTCTTCAACATTCGCTCCAACTGATGTCCCCGAGCGGACAACCTGCTTGCCAACAACCCACCCGGCAATCGAGTTGGGAAAGCGCTCCGCCAACTTGATTACACGCAGGGCGAATTCAAATGACCTTTCGAGTATCCGCTTCTCCATAATGTCCTCTCGTGCATGGTGGTCAAATCAAGAGTGGTTAGCGCTTTTCCTTTTTGCCTTTTTGCATTTTGCATTTTGCATTTTACACTTTGCACTAACTCACAGCTGTTCCAACTCCTCTTCAAGAAGCTGCTTCCTGTAGAGTTCCGCGTAAATCCCTCCTCGCTCAACAAGCTCGTCATGCGAGCCGCGTTCGACAACCTTGCCTTCGTGAAGGACGACTATCTGATCGGCGTCTTTGACCGTTGAAATTCGGTGGCTGATGATGATGCTTGTGCGGTCTTTCATCACCCCGCGCAGGCGTTTCAGAATTTCTTCCTCCGTATATGTGTCGACCGCGGACAATGCATCATCGAGAATCAGGATACTCGGCTTCCTCATGATAGCGCGGGCGATACTTGTGCGCTGCTTCTGTCCGCCCGAAAGTGTTATGCCCCGCTCTCCCAGCATGGTATGTAAGCCCATCGGGAAATCCTGCAGGTCGCGGGCAATCTGCGAAATCTCCGCCGCCTCACGCACATGCTCCTCGGTTCCGTTGTCCGTTCCGTAACTGATGTTCTCCGTGATTGAATCGGAAAAGAGAAATGTTTCCTGGGGCACGTACCCGACATTCGAGCGAAGAATTTCCAGGGGAATGCGTTTCACGTCCACTCCGTCAATCAGCAGCTCGCCCGCGGACACGTCGTACAGCCGCGGGATGAGATTCACGAGCGTGCTCTTGCCGGAGCCCGTGTATCCCACGATTGCAAGTGTCGCACCTTTGGGGATCTTAAGATCGATACCCTCAAGGGTCAGGTTCTGGGCATTCTTGTGTTGGAATGTGACGTTGCGAAATTCTATTTCACCTTCGATTGTCGTGATCGTCTGATCTGTTTCTTCCGTATCTCGTATTTCGGGTACCGTATCCGTGATTTTGGCGAGTCGCGCCATCGAAGCGGCCCCCTGCTGCAAGATGTTGATTACCCATCCAAACGCGATCATCGGCCAGATGAGCATGATGAGATACCCGAAGAATGCGGTCAGCATCCCGATGGTGAGCTGTCCCTCGATCACTCGAACTCCACCGAAGTAGAGAGTAATGACAAGCGAAAAACCCACAAGCAGGAACATCAGCGGCCACATAATCGACTGAACCCGCGCAAGAACCAAGTTCTTTTTGAGATAATCCCAGCTCATGGACCTGAACAGACCAATCTCATACGCCTCTCGTACGTAGGCCTTCACAACACGTATTCCGGAAAGGTTCTCCTGCGCGCGCGTGGTAAGTCGCCCGTACTGTTCCTGGCGTTCCTCAAACTTCACGTGCACGACCTTGCCGAGGTAATACACCGCGTACGAGACGAACGGCAACGGAATCAGCGCAAGCAACGTAAGCTGCCAGTCCTGGTAGAGCATCACAGCGAGGACCATCGTGAACGTCATTAGCGTATCGGTGGGATACATTATTCCCGGGCCGAGTGAGTTTCGGACGGCGCTGATGTCATTCGTTGCATGAGCCATCAGGTCGCCGGTGGGTGTGTTCTGGAAAAAGGAGAGCGGAAGCTTCTGAATGTGCGAGAGGAAGTCGTTTCGCAGGTCGTACTCGACGTGCCGCGAGACAACGATGATAGTCTGACGCGTGAGGAACGTAAACGTGCCGGCTATCAGTGAAAAGCCAACCACCAATCCGGCGTAGAAGAGTAGCCCTCCGGTGTCGATCTGATGCGATTCGAGCCCTGCTTTCAGAGTATCAATCGCATTGCCGATGAAGAGAGGCTGTGCAATAGTAAACAGATTGCTGCCGACGACCGTGAGAAGACCAAGAAAGAGCGTCTTCTTGTATTTTGCAAGGTACGGTATGAGACGTAAGAGCGGTTTCACACGGTTAAGAAAACAATTATCGGGGAAAATAACAAAAGGGCGAGCTGGTTGACTCGCCCTTGTGTTCAGCGTATTGCATGTCCCTCATTTTGGACACAGCATTCGTCTCTTCATCCGCCCTTCTTCGAAATGGTTGAATTGATGGTTGAGATTAGATCTCATCTTACTAAGATAAACTTCTTGGTCTCTTCAAAAGAACCGGCTTTTAGCCGATAGAAATACACACCGCTCGAAAGAGTGTTTCCCGAAAAAGTGACTGTGTAATCCCCGGGTGATAGCTGGTCGTGCACCAGAGTTGAGACTTTCCTCCCGAGAATATCGAGGACTTCTATCACGATAAATGCTGACTTGATGATATGAAATCTTATTTGACAGCTCCCGTTGAATGGATTGGGAAAACTCTGTTCAATTGAGAATACTTTTGTATTTGCTTCATCGTTTTCCACCACGCCCGTTGTTCGGTTCAGCAACATTTGATAAACGCTGAACGCATCAGCCGCAAAGATCGTGTCATTTCCGGTCGAAACAGTCTTGAACACCATCGAGGGGGACGAAAGAACTGCAATTTCTCGCGGCTGATACAAATCGGTTATGTCAACCGCGTGTAACCCGCCATACGCCAACAACGCCGTCCTGTTTGTGGAAGCGACATCAACTGCGGACCGGGAACCGGATGTGGGCGTTGAGCCGTATATTTCAGGTGCACGCGAGTTCGCAATCCCTACTATGGCTAATCCTGTATTTGTTGCGACAAGTGCAAGGGTATCTCTTACTGCGACGCCAGTGGCGGCGTTTAGAACTCTTGCAACTCTAGTGGGAAGTATAGCATTTGAAATATCCACGACCACCATACCACTGTCGAAGAGGCAAAGAAATGCGAAGCTATCTCGTATAGCTACATCAAGCAACGCACCTCCGGTGAAATACGAACTGATAATGACTGGATTTGAAGGCACAGTTACATCAAGAATGGTCAAGCCAGAATCGCGTCTTGCGACATACACATTTGTGCCAGCAGCTGCTATGCTCCGCTTGTCACCTGAAAGGGGTTTCTGACTCAAAACGGTGGGTCTTGTTCTGTCAGATACATCCACCACAGTAAGCCCGGCATCGCTCAGACAGAAGGCAAGGTTCCCATTCAACGCAACATCAAATGCACCGCCGTTGAATTCAACCGCTCCTTCAAACCTCAGCGATGGAGATGAAGCGGGAGTAAAGATGCTCAGGCCCGAAGAAATCTGGGTCACGTAGATGTGTCGATCGTGTGCCTGCAGCCTGCCCGGTCTGGTTCCTGTATAGGTGAATGAAACATGTTGCAGCTCGTTAAGAACATTCCGGACAACCCAAAGCCCGGAGTCAAACGCATCGAAGATTAGAGAATCACTGAGAGCAAGGTCTGTGCCTCCATAACCTACGCGGACGGGTCTTCCCAACCGAGTGATTACATAAGGCTGCCCAACGTTACTAACGTCGATGGCAAACAGGCCCGAATCCCGCGTCGCAGCGTAAAGTCGATCCCTTGCACGCGCAAGAGCGAAAATATCCGAGCCCAACTGAATCTGGCTGATCAGTGACGGGCTCAGGGGCTGAACAACATTGAAGATTCTGAGACTTCTGTTCCCGCCGAAACTGCTGGCGTCCATGAAAAGAAGCGTGTCGGAGACATACACGTAGTTGGCAAAGCCGCCAATGATGAACGGGTGAGTCGTGATGTTATCGGGATTTGTACAATCATAAATAAGAACGTCGTTGCTGACGGGATTGCCGACATACACGTACCTCCCCTTCGCCGCCATCACAGTGGACTGAATCCCTCCTGCACCGATTGAGTTTCGAATGAAAGGCTGTGTTGGGTCCCGCAGATCAACAACTTTGAGTCCGGCAGCAAACGTCAACACAAACGCGAGCGAATCTGAAAGCTCCAGCCTGTTGCCGCTTGTTATGGCCACTTCACCGAGTATGCTCAGTTGGTCTGGATTTGTCGTCCTTACAACATACAGTCGTGATCCCGTGACGACGACAGCCAGTGTATCCCTCAACTTAATATCAACCACAACATTGCCAAGATAGAGCTCAGATGCAACTCTTGGTGAATCAGGGATCGCGACGTTCATAGCGGTGAGCATCAAGCCATTGCCCATGTACACATGATTGTTCCCCTGCGCAACTGCTCTGCATGTTCCGCCTGACCATCTGCTGAGGATTGAGAAAGAGGTGTCTACGCGTATCGAATTTGTGAATGCATCGTGCGCGAGAAGATCAGTGTCCGAACGGTCGTTCTT
>JACQVJ010000031.1 GCA_016209805.1 Ignavibacteriota bacterium | reverse complement strand
GGGCCGGTGAAGACTCCGAACTTCTCCCTGAGATCGCTGTCATCCATGGTTCTTTCGTTGTTGGCTTGTTCTCCTTTTGCCGAGGTGCGCGCCTCCTTGTGCGTGACACCGCCTGAACGGACCTCTATGGAAGAGGGCCATCCGGCATAGTTCGTATCGTAGCGCATGACTTCACCCAGCGATGGGTCGGTGATGACCCTGACTTTCTTCCTGAGCCGCTTGACCCTCTCATCATTCATTGTCTTTGAGGTGTTCCAATCCGTGAGTCCTAGTCCGATTGCCGCAGCGGAGATGGCGTGTGGCAGACTGAATTCTGTCTCTATTGGCGTACGGGGATTGGAATTGTTGAACCTCGAGATCGAGTGCGGAAGCCTAACTGTGATACTCTCAATCCTATTCGAATCCAGGTTCTCTTCACGCTTGATCTGGTAGAGCGCATCCAATGCCGCGTGAAAGACCCTGCAGCAAGGGTACGGTTTGTAAGAGAGTCTTCTCATCCACCATTTCTTCCCAAGACCTCCGAGCATGAGATCGTAGTCACAACTGGAGTATCCTTGCATCTTCCAGAATCCGTTTTCACCGTCAAGTATGTCGAGGTATCCCGTGTACCCGTTCTTCGCCAGCAGAGCAGCTGTCACACCCCCCTGCGCGATCCATCCGTAGGGATCGCTCTTGATCATCGGGACATCCAGATGCTTGGAGTATTTCACGAATCCAGGAAGCGGCGCGAAGAACCCTGCGGTTCCGATGTCGTTCTGCATCTGAGCCTTGTCCAACTCGAGCAGCCTCCCAGCTGAGACGGAGGCGGAGAAGATGGAAGGAGCGAAGGAAGGTCGGTAATCGGAGCCTGTCTTTGCTATCCCAGTCGAGAGTGAAACCCTGCATGCAATCTCGTAGCCAAGAGCGATCGCCGCGATCACGTCCTTTCCGCCCGACCTCTTGACCTCTGAAATCGCCAGAGAGGCAGGAACCACTATCGAACCCAGATGCGCCAGGAAGAGGAAGGTCTCGTCCAAATCCAGTGCGTTGCCGAATTCCGCGTTGACGAAGGCGGCGTTGGTGCAGGATGTCCTGTTCCTTCTCCTACTCCCCTCGCCGATGACTGTTGACTCTGGTCTTCCACCCAGCTTGGCCATGACATCTCGAACGAGTCTTCCCTTCTCAGTCACCGAACCAGCGATGATGCACCCGATTGTGTCCAGGAAGAGGCGCTTTGTTTCGTGAATGACTTCCTCAGGAATATCATCGTAGCGTGTCTCGGCGGCAAATTCAGCGAGGACAGATGTTGCTTTCCGCATTCCCAAATCCGAAAACCCTCTGAATCTTATTTAAGCATTGGATAGTTCTGAGACTCAGAATCAGAGAGCATCATTTGTAGGAGGATCAATCACTCGATTTTGGCAAGGTGCAATGTCTTCTCTCTCTGTCTTCAACCTTGGCTAATGCTTGGGAATGGCAGGCAACGAGCCGTTCACTTGACAGCGTCTCGTAATTCTGGTAGTATATGATCCGAGATTAGTCTCCAAGAGTTTGTCTTCCTGAACGGAAGTGCGCTGTCAATCGTTGGAGATACATTAATCACAGACAGCGACTCGACACCGGCATCAACCCTCTCCTTGAGATGCTCTGTGCACGACCGCGGGTCCCCAACCGCCAGAAAAGTTTTCGCGACATTGTCGCTCACTTCGGGAATAGCCGCATTGATGCCTCCTTTCTCATATGCGTTCACGATGGCGTTGACTTCATCCTCTTTGACTCCCGCATACCGTAGTAGTATCTCCTCCGAGCCCAGGTCCCTGGCTGCACCGGCCACCAGAAAAGCGACTTTGCTCTTTGCTGATGCCATTGCAGCATCATAGTCATCCGATACCGAGATCAGCACACCTTGAGTGATGTGGACGGCGGAAGGGTCTCGGTTGGCTTTCGACGCTCCCCTCTTGGCCTGTTCCAAGGCATACCGGATGTAGCTCGGGGTACCCAGAGGAGTTAGGCTCAGACCGTCTGCGACTTCGCCCGCCAGTTCGAGCATCTTCGGGTTTATTCCAGCGATGTAGATTGGGATACTCTTGTGCAGCGGACGGAAGGGGACGTCTCTAGCAGTGAAGACTTTGCCTTCGAAGGTACCAACCTTGCCTGCGAACATCCCCCTTATTATTTGGACGCTTTCTCTGACCGCAGTTGCGCCCTTCATGGGTTGTGTATCAGGCGTCCCGTGGCGGTGCACGATGTACCTCCGACCTACGCCGAGTGTCAGGATTGCTCTCTGGTGCGACAGTTCGTCTAGGGCCGCCATCTCCATTGCTATCAAGCACGGATGCCTTGTGAATGGGTTCGCGACCGTCGTCACCAGGGAAATTCTTTTGGTGGCCTGGGCGACGGCACCTAACAGTGCGAACATCCCCAGAAAATGGTAGAATTCAGTAACCCAGAAACTCGCGAATCCGTATTCCTCTGCAAATCTCGCCAGACCTATGAAATCGTCGGCCGGATCACAACTGAGAAGCCTGATGCCTAGGCCTTGGAAACCGCGATTAATGTCGGTACACTCTCCTTTGTATCTCTGTCGTGAGAATTCCTAGCGGTATCATCGAGGCTGGCTTTTCTGTTTCTCGTGCTATTATCTCTTTAGAGAGAAAGAACACCAGTTCCGGTCGCCTGATTCCGATTGTCAGTTGGGGATTCTTGCCCTGGAGATAGCGGTGCTGCTGCTGGTCAAACCGCAACCGGTCGGTCGGCTCGGCTCAGGCAAGGCGAAGGAATGGAAAGGCGTGCAGCCCCTCTCTCACCTCTTCCCGTACGCGAGTCAAACGTTCGGCAGCCTACGCTGCGAACCGGTAGTTCGAGAGCGTTCAGTTTATACCGTTCACGTCTGATCAGCCGTGCGTGATTTCGAAGACCGTCCTGGTTCCTCCCGCTTCTTCTGCTGTTGTTGTTGTGGCAATCATCCTGTTGTCCGTTCTCTCGTCGCCTTCTCCCCAGGTTGCATTTGCAGGCCCCAACTACATACTTGCCACCAATGATCCGTCTGCCCTGCACACCAGTACAGTGAACTGCGCCGCGCTCGGGGGTGCATGGTCTAATGCCACGTTGACCTGTCCGCTCAACACGATCGGCCTGGCCCAGGGTTCGTCGATATCCGTCGACCCGGGAGCGACGCTCGCCATAGCCAACGGTGGGACAATCTCCGGCCTTCTCTCGAACCTAGGTGGAACTGTGACAGTTGGCGGAGTGCTCTCCGTGACCTCCACAGGCAACCTGAGCAACTCCGCACTCAACAGCCAGTGCGGGACAGTCACAATATCTGGGACGGTCACGAACGCTGGTGTAATCTCCAGCGGCTGCACTTTCACCAACGCCGGGACGATAACAAACAACGCGAAGGCGTTCATCTACGATGTCGGCGGCACGTTCACGAACAAGGGGACGATAAACAACCTCAAAGGGGGAGCCATCCAGGACGACAACGTCGGCGTTGCAGGGACAGCCGGCACATTCGTCAACTCTGGCACGATAAACAATGGCGGCTGGCTTCAGCTCTACTCTGGACAGACAGTGACTTTCACGGGTCCGTCGAGTTTCTCCGGGACGTTCACCAATACGGGAACGCTGAACATGAACTCCGGG
>JACQVJ010000030.1 GCA_016209805.1 Ignavibacteriota bacterium | reverse complement strand
GTCCAGATCCCCGGCGGTCATATCAATCGCTGTCTCAGTTTCCGACGCCATCATCAGGGCCCTGGCATATCGGCGCGCGACACGAACGTTTTTCATGGCGCCTTAACTCGGTCGGATGTCTTTGATGATGTCATCAATGATCTTGCGGTGCTTCAATGCGTCAAGGTTGGCGTCGATGATTTTTTCCGCCGCAGCAATCGCAAGATCGGCGACTTCAGAACGCAGCTCCACGAGTGCAGTTTCCTTCTCGCGACGGATTTCATCCTTTGCCTGGTCGATCATGTGGCGCGACGATTGGTTGGCTTTCTCGATGATCTCCGCTTTCAGCTTCTCGGCCATGTTGCGACCTTCCCGTATCACGCGCTGGGATTGTTCCTCGGCCTGTGCGAGTTGTCTTCGGTTCTCCTCCAAGAAACGCCGCGCCTCGGCCTGTGCATCCTCCGCCTGTCGCAACATGGTTTGGATCTGCTCTTCACGCGAAGTGAGCGCGCCAAGCAGCGGTCTCCACGCCATTTTGCGGAGGACGAACAACACTGCGATGAACGTGATGATCGTCCAGAGGATTAACCCCGGGTTCAGTTCAAGCATGTCGACTCCTTTGGGGGTTGATGATTATTTCAGTGCAAGCAGAATGCAAATAACGAGGGAAAAGAACGTCGCTCCTTCGATGAGCGCTGCCGCGATGATCATCGACGTTCTCACGGCTCCTGCCGCTTCCGGCTGACGACCGCTTGCATCCATTGCGGCTGCTGCCAGCTTGCCGATCCCGAGACCGGCACCGATGATTGTCAATCCTCCTCCGAAACCAGCCGCAAGATATGCCCAGCCAAGATGTTCCATTGTGGTCCTCCAAAAAGTTAGTGAAGTGTGATGTCGCTGTTTTCTTTTTGAGAAAATTCAGTGCGCATGATCTTCGCGATGTTCGTCGTGCCCGACCTGCATACCCAGTCCCATAAAGATGCAGGTCAGCATCGTGAAGACGTAGGCCTGAAGGAATGCAACAAACAGTTCGAGGAAGTTGATCGCAACAACAAACGCCGTGGTTGTAAGCGCAATCGGGTACGACTTGAATATGAAGATCAAACCGAAGAGAGAAACGATCACGAGGTGTCCGCCCGTCATGTTGGCAAAGAGACGGATGCACAGAGCGAACGGCTTTGTGAACAGGCCGAGGATTTCGATCGGTATCATGATCGGCCAGAGCGGCCACGGAACGCCCCCCGTAAGATGCGCGAGGTAGTGGGCAATTCCCTGTGACTTGATCGCGGCAACCTGGATCATGATGAATGCAATCAACGCAAGACCGCCTGTTACGCTGATGTTCGCCGTTGCCGAAGATCCGTAGGGGATCAATCCCAGCAGGTTCATGATCAGGATGTAAAAGAATGTCGTCAGAACGTACGGCATGTACTTCACACCTGCCGTCCCCATGTTCGGAACAACAATCTCATCGCGCACGAACACCACGAATAACTCCATCAGATTTCCCCATCCCTTCGGCACGCGATTTTTCCGGTTCGACCGGGCGGCGAGAGTGGCAAGCATAATCAATAACGCCGCTGCGACCCACAGGAAGACAACATGTTTGGTAATCGAGATATCCAGCGTGACCCCGCCGATGTGGAGAGGTGAGATGTGCGGAAGATGAACGTGGCCGAGGAGTGGGAGTTCGATCTCCGGCGCATCCTGAACGTGTTGGAACAACTGATGGAACAACTCACCCATAGTCTGGGGACCGGCGGGTCCATCAAGGGCAACAGCTCCTTCGACCGCGCGGCGGGTCGTATCGGCATCAGCTGAAACGAACGAACTCAGAGTCAAAAACAATCCTAACTGTTTTCTTTGGTGAGGAATCTTCGCTGAATGTACATCAACTCAAGCACGAGAAAAACAACGTAGAAACTCAAGACAGACACTACAAGAGCAACGGCATGGACGCCGGTAAACTTGATAAGACCTGCGATGAGCCCCAGCATCACCGCCATGCGCACACCCATTCCGCCGAGAACCGCCTTCAGAAAAGCGTGATACGATTTCCCCTGGGTGCGCTCTATCGCGAAAAATCCGGCAAGAACGTTTGTCGTGCTTAGGACCGCGCCGATAAGGACTGAGATTAGAACGTCTACCGAATTCGCTTTGACCAACGGGAACGCCGCAAGCGCAAGGCAAACGGCAAGCGCGATCAATACCTGCTGTGGAAACTTCCTGTCAATGCTCACTCTTACTCTTCCCGCTGATCGCCCGGAAATCCTCGTCCGCCTTTTTCCCGAGCGCAACCGCATCTTTGAGAAACTTAATTAACCCGCCCGTCACCCCAACCACTGCACCAATGATCGATCCCCAGGGAGAAGTGCCGAGTTTTCCATCCAACCAGTAGCCGACAAAAAAGAAAAACACTACAGACAGCGCGAGCTGCAATCCGAGCGTGAGAAAGGAACCCACCTGTCTTTGTATTACCCCAGCTGGTTTCTTTCCCGGAGCGCTCATGGCATCACAGCTTGCGCGGGGCAGCCTCTTTCAATGACTGGCCCGACGATCCAGACTTATCAGACATTGCACATTGGCCGTCGAACATCGCCCCCTCATCAACGACAAGTTTCGCAGCCCGAATATCGCCCTGCACGACAGATTTACCTTCGAGCACCAGTTTTTCCGCAGCCGTAATTGTACCGCTGACCTTTCCTGCAACGGAGATGTTCTGCGCGCTCATCGATCCCTCGACGGTACCGGTCAGTCCCACAGCCGCGTTCGACTTTGCCACCACATCGCCTACAAGTTTCCCGTCGATGCGGATACTACCTTCAGTTTTGATTTTCCCTTCGACTGTCGTGTTGAGACCGACGAGGCTGATCTCTCCAGTTCCCTGCTGCTTGTCTGCCACGATGTCCTCTCTATTGTCTTTTTATTGACGTCAACAAAAACTCATTCGGATCGAGCGGCATACCGTCCTTCCATACCTCGAAGTGAAGATGAGACCCGCCGCTCGTTTTTCCCGATGTCCCCACCAGCGCGATGAGCTCGCTACGTTTTACAAATGTATGCACACTTTTCAGTAGGGTTTGATTATGTTTGTACACCGTCAGGTACCCACCCCCATGCGAAAGAATGATCACGTTGCCATCTTCGTACGTCCATCCTGAGAAGACAACGTATCCATCTGTTGAGGCATATACGGGGGTTCCTCGCTGCGTGGCGTAATCGATCCCATAATGACTCCTCGTCGGATCGAATCCCTGCGTTACGAATCCCTCCGCCGGTTGAAGCAACGGAAACGCACCCCTGAATCCCTCGGAATTCGTGACGACAACATTGTATGCCGGGTCCTGGTCTCCATACTCAACTTGAGCTCCCCAAGGAATGGGAGCGCTCTCAGCATCGATGCGGACACGATTACTCGTAACCGGTTCGCGTGACGCGTACGTGTTTGACGCATTGCGCGCAGCAGAGGTATCGCGCACGCCTTGTTCTCCCAATGCTTTCCTCAACTGGGTATTGTAATCCCTCAACACCATCACTTGCTCTGCAAGCGTGTTCAGGCGCTCCTGAGTCTCAACAATCTGTCGACCGTATCGTTGTTCCAACTCTGGATTCTGAATCGGGACATACCAGCCGATAGGTGTATAGCCAAGGAGAAGAACTGTCACAAATGCTACGGCAAAAAAAACAGCTACGCCAAGCATCGCGAGCTTGCGGGTTGTGGTTTCCCAGGTTCGAGGGCTTCCTGCATTCTCGGAGGGAACAACGATAACCTTGTAGCTCCGGGGTCTCTTCTTCCGTCGATTTCCCTCTGAGGACATCTCCTAACCCTGCATAAAATGGCTGAAAAATATACTCAAAAGTTGCCGCAATGTCAACGAGTTGTCCCTCTAAGATATTTACTCGCTTGCGCTTCGGGCGATGATCGAGTCTGCAACCATTTCTCCTGGATGAATGCCTTCATTCGTGCTTTGTACAACTCACGATCAAACGCGAGAGCATGGGCACGAAGCTCCTCCGCATGAAACTCTAAGTCTTTGAATCGCTGGATTGCATCGATAAGTGCCTCTGGAGTTTGGTCATAAAACAACACTCCCGTTCTCAGTCCAGGTGAGTCGACTACCGTTTCAAGCGCACCCCCTTTCGCGTATGCGATCACAGGTTTCCCGGTTGCCATCGCCTCGACCGGCACTATACCAAAGTCTTCTTCCCCCGGAAACATCAGCGCCCTGCACCGCGAATAATATTCCCGAAGCTCCGTGTCGGGTTTCCATCCGACGAACTCGACGTTCCTGTTCGCGAGTTTCCGCAGGTACGCATCGTCGGGTCCGTCCCCCACAATCACAAGATGGTCGCCTGTCCGATTGAACGCTTGAATTGCGAGACCGATTCTCTTGTACGGAACAAACGCGCTGACAATAAGAAAATACTCTCCCGTTCTTCTTGAAAGACGGAAGAATGACGTATCGACAGGAGGGTAAATAATGTGTGAAGAGCGATGATAGAGATTCTCGATTCTCTGCTGCACGTTCTTGGAGTTCGCTATGAAGTAGTGGGGGTTGGAGGCGGTCTTCAGATCCCAGTTCCTCAAATACCCGACTGTGAGCCTCATTGCGAATCTCGTGATCGTATTTGCCCTGTCCTTCGAAAAATACTCATCGTAGAGATTCCAGATATATCGCATCGGTGTGTGACAGTAACAAATGTGCAGCGCCCCCGTGGGGACATGGGCGCCTTTTGCCACCGCGTGGTTGGAGGTGATAACAATGTCGAATTCACTTAGATCAAACTGCCTGACTGCCGTTGGGAAGAGGGGAAGGTATTTTCTGTACTCTCGCCGGGCAAAGGGGAGATGCTGAATGAACGAAGTGTGAATCGGCATCCGCTCGATTGTGTTCGACACAGCACCTCTGACGTGCACCAGTGCAAAGAGTGTGGCCTGCGGAAAGACCTCGCAGAGAGCTTCCACACATTTTTCTCCTCCACGCATGGAAGTAAACCACTCGTGAACAATGGCAACGCGCTCTGGCATCGGGTCGGACATGCGACGAAGAAGATACAAAGAGGTGGAGAAGCAATCAAGCTTAACAGCAGGTACTTTCCTAAGTTGAAAAAGGGGTCCTTTGCAAACGAATGCAATCGGCGAAGAAGTCTCTTTTGTGGAAATATTGCACAGCTTCGGCGAAGTTGCTTCCATGCGGCGGACTGACTATATTTATGCCGTTTGTTGACGTCTGATTGTTTCATCCTGGAACTGGTATTTGTGATTGACTCCCGTGCAACGTACACCCTCCCCCACCCGAACGAAGCATGAGCATTCTGCTTGCTCTCATCCTGTGTGTTGTGTTGTTCATGATTTTCGTCTCTCTACTCCTCTTTGTCATTGGGCCAGTGCTACTCTTGCAGCCGAATCGGCGCACGATTGAGTTCTACCGGAAATACACAAACATTCTTCACCCGTCGGACTTGCACCTCGAGTATGAAGAGCTATGGCTGAAAACCGCAGAAGGCATTGATCTCAGTTGCTGGCTCATCAAAGCTCCTCGATCCAAAGGGACGATCATCTATTTACACGGGGTGAGTGAATGTAAGATCGTGGGACTTTCGCTCGCGAAACATCTGCATGACCGGGGATATAACGTGTTCCTGTACGATCAGCGACGACACGGAGACAGCGGTGGAACATTCTGCACGTATGGCTTCTATGAAAAACATGATACAAGTACCATCATCAATTACCTCGAAAGCCGTGATGACCTGACGGTGGGAAGGATCGGCTTGTTCGGTGCTTCAATGGGCGCGGCGATTGCAATCCAGGTTGCATCCATCGATAAACGTGTGGCGGCTGTGGTTGCCGAGAGTGGCTTCGCAACCCTCCGCACCATCTTTGACGACTACCAGAAACGCATGATAAAGCTCCCCTGGCATTATCTTCGAAACATCGTGATCAAGCGCTCAGAGCACCTTGCACATTTCAAGGCCAATGTCGTCTCACCGCTCGACGCGGTCAAGAATGTCCATGTCCCGATCTTCATTATTCATGGCACTGCCGATGACTTGATCAAGTACACCTACTCCAGGCAACTCTACGAGAACACCGGCGATCCAAAGGAGCCCTGGCTGATCGAAGGAGCGAAGCATCACAACATTGCGGAGGTGGGAGGAGAGGAGTACAAACAGAGGATTCTCGATTTCTTCGACAGAGGACTTACCAACGAATTACAGCGGCAGCCAATAACTCACCTTCAGTAACAAGACGTCTTCATGGGGTAGCTTGAAGGCATCCTGCAATCTCGTTCCGAATGGGCGCGAATAGTCGCCCACATTGTCGAACCTCCCCTGAGTCCAGACGAGATAGAGGGTGCTGCCGGGGAGGTACTCCCATCGAAGCAGTAGGTTTGCATTGAATACTATCTGGTTAAAGTCGTAGCCCGGCGAAGGGGCAACCTGCTGCACAAATTGCCTGCTGCTGAGAAGCAATTTGTAGTCATCATATTTGCCGCGGGCCAGCAACACTTGAGAATAGAATTGAAGTGAGAGCGTTCGAGTGAACGTGATAATCCCGCGCATCGCAACGTCCAGCTCATCGAGGTCCCGCTGGGCAAAGAGGCTATAAAGCCCCCCTGCATAGGATACAGACACAATCCTTCCTCCGCTAAAAACGCCCGTCTCCAGATTCCTCGTTCGCTCATAATATGCCAAAGGCGTCAGCTCCATCCACGATGCCGGGCGCAGCGTCAGACTCAGGAATGTGCTGAACGTCCTTCTTTTCTTCTCATCGAAATCGTACTCCGTGGTCAGCGAAGCGATTACATTCCTTCGTTCATCTGTTCTGATGGAAGCGATGATGGAATGGCTCGAGGGTCGTCTGTAGATTCCGATAATGCCGCGTTCCGCGTCATCGTGCGCCCGCAAGTTCAGCTTGTACTCAAGAACTGTGTTCCAGAAGTTTGTATAGTCCGCCGACCACGTGGCATCGATGAGTCCAAGAGTTTGCACGCGATCCCAATTCCAGCGGGCCTCCGGAACAACCGAGAACGAATACCGCCGCAGTATCCCACTCGCTTGCGTCTCTCGATACCCAAGCTGAACGTAACCGCCATGGTCATGAGGCTGTGCGAAAAAGCCGAGATCGTTGCTGTTGAAATAGCGCGTATAGAAATCATATGACAACGTGTAGAGCCAGTGCTCCGCTCTGATCTTGGAAAAGAGTATCTTACCCGCAAGTCCATCGCGCTTTGTAACAGTTGCCGACGAATGGGCGCCGGCAATGAAACCGTCAAGCGTATACGTTCCCTGCGAGAATCGAAGGTTCCAATCGAAACCGCCCGAAAAGGCCGGCAGCGTGTGTGCCCTCGAAGCGAATGTCGCCATGCCGCCAAACCAGGAGTTTCCCTTCATGTCCTGCTTTATCCGTACCACGTTGTATGATCCCTCGGGCTCTGTCATCACCTCGGAGCGATTTCCCTGAGAATCCCTTATCACCGCCTTCTCTCTGTCCGTCGCCGCGGTGAGAACCCCGACCGAGAGACCTGACCCGGAATGTCCCGTTACTTTCGCCGCCCCGATGATGGTTGTAACAAGGGGATTTTCTTCGATCGATCCTCCCGGAGGGGGGGCAACGGAGAATGCGAGTGATGGGCGTTTGCCTATTCGACGCGAGAAAAACAGAGGAAGCGATGTATTGTCCACACTTGTCCCGAAGGCAAACACTTGCGCCCCTTCAACAAAGAACGGGCGCTTCTCGGGAAAGCGAGTCTCGAACACCGTAAGGTTCAACACAGCCTGATCGACTTCTACCTGACCGAAGTCCGGGTTGAAGGTCGCATCAAGCGTGAAGTCGCGTGTCAGACCGTACTTCAGGTCAAGACCTGCCAGCGCTTCATGGGACGACCTTGCCGGAACACCCCCTGTCGAGCTCTCAAACATCGACGTGCCGGACAAATACGGAATGAGACTGAGGTTCAGTGGGGGACTGATATCCTTGATGCCTTGCACGTGACCCCAATGGGGAATCTGTAGCTTCTCCGTACGCGGAACGATCACCCACTCTACCGTCTCGTGTTTTCTGCTAATATATCTCCGGAAGTTGATCCCCCATTCGTACGACTCTCCGCGTTGCGGTGAAAAGCGGATTGCGTTGAACGGGATTTCGAATTCCGCCGACCAGCCATCAATGTACCAGCGGGTTTTCACATTCCAGACAGCGTCCCACGTGATGTCATAGACGTTGCCGTCTTGTGAGAGAACGCCATCGCTCTGCACTCCGGACACATTTGTCGAAAAAACAAATGCTGTCTGATGATCGTGGTAGGAATCGATCTGCACCGTGAACCTGTCTGCTTCCGAGGTTCGGTCACGGCGCGTTAATTGGGGAACAACCTCACCTGGACGTGCATCGTAGCAGATGACGCCGACGTAGAGAGCGTGATCATCATAGAGAATGCGTACTGATGTTACTTCTGTCGGGAGGGCTCCTTCCACCGGATCGAATTGCGTGAAGTCCAATGCCGGTGGAGCCCTCTGCCACTCGGGCTCGTTGACGAATCCGTCGAGGACTATGGGAGGGTCGACGCGAACCGCCGTTATCGTCCTGTCGGAATTGCCTGCAAGAACTGGTTTGGCAAGCGCAACAAGAATAAGAATCGCAACCAGCTTTTCGTTCATCTACGGTGAAAGATCAATCGGTGTATACAGAAGAAGTTGTGGCAAGATAATGCTGTCACTACCTAAAATCAATCGGAGAGCTCATGATACTCCCTTCCTGCGTGACCGCAACAACTCCATTCGCGTGATTACGATCGTACGCTACGCATTAGGCTGACAACATTTTCAATATGGTACGTATGTGGAAACATGTCCACAGGTTGAACTTCGGCAATCGCATACTGAGAGTCACAGCAAAGGATTCTCAAATCCCGCGTCTGCGTCGTTGGGTTGCAACTGACATATACGATTCGGTCGGGGTGGAGCGCAAGGATTTCTTTCGATACTTTTTCATGCATCCCCGAGCGTGGAGGATCGGCAATGATGACGTTGGGTAAGGGGTGATGCGCCAACCAGGAAGCATCCCTGGTCAGTCGTTCTTTTAAGTCTCCTGATACGAACTGACAATTATTGACACTGTTAATAGTTGCATTTCTTCGGGCATCCTCCACTGCTGATTCAACAGCTTCAATCCCTACAACTTCTCGCACATCATCGGCAATGTGCAGAGCGATCGACCCCGTTCCCGAATAGAGGTCGAAGACAACGTCATCCGATCTCAGTCGGGCCATGCGCCTCACCGCCTCGTAAAGGCATTCCGCTTGCTGTGTGTTTGTTTGAAAGAATGAATTCGCCGAGATTCGGTAGGTTCTCTTCCCAAGTCGTTCGTGTATAAGGCCGGGACCATGGTAGGTCTTTTCAACGTCTCCAACGGCAACCTGAGATTTCCGACTTGTGATATTGTTGACGACCGTTGTGATCTGCGGAAATCCGGCAAGCAGACGGGTGGTAATCTCCTCAAGTATCTCCGGACGATCATCAGAGGTCACAAGGTTGACCATCAACTCCTTTGTATGAGCGCTTTGCCGGATGACGAGATGCCGCAGGTATCCTGTGTGGGTAACAGTGGAATAGATGGAGAGATGTCGTTCCTTGCAGAACGTGCGGACTGCATTCAGTATCCTGTAACTTGTCTCCGATTGCAGCCAGCACTCCTCGATATCCAGGACCCTATCGAATCGTCCCGAGATGTGAAGGCCCAGAGCGAATCGATCATCGTCGCTCCGTTGACCGTTCACTGCTGACTCAAACTCTTCCTCTGTCAGCCATTTCTCTCCGAAAGAAAATTCCATCTTGTTCCGGTAGAAGTACGTCTGCTCGGCACCAAGTGTCGGGTTTACGGCAACGCTTTTGAAACCGCCGATCCGTTCGAGCGCGTCGATCACATGCTGACGTTTGAAGTCCAACTGCGCCTGATAGTCCACGTTCTGCCACTTGCAGCCACCACATGTACCGAAGTGTTTGCAGCGTGGCTCGGTGCGCAGAGGGGATGGTGCGAGGACTTCAATAACATCCGCCTCAAGAAATTGCTTCTTGATTTTGGTAAGACGGACTTTTGCTTCATCGCCGGGGACACCGCCGTATACAAAAACAGCAAGCCCCTCGTGACGGGCAATGGATTTACCTTCGAAGGCAAAGGTGTCGAGTTTAAGTGTGAGTTCCTCGCCGCGGCGCATGGG
>JACQVJ010000191.1 GCA_016209805.1 Ignavibacteriota bacterium | reverse complement strand
TATAAACCCTTGTGCTCACAGAAAAGCACCGGATCTTCCTCGCGGCATGCAGTTTTCAATAATCCCTTTGCGTCGGCGGCGTTCGATGGGAAGATAACCCTAATGCCCGGAATATGTGTGAAGAATCCGTCAATCGACTGACTGTGGTAGAGGCCGCCATGAATGTATCCGCCGACAGCAACCCGGATGACCATTGGGCACGACCAGTCGTTATATGATCGAAAACGCATCATGGCAACTTCATCACGCAACTGCATGAAAGCAGGCCAGATATAATCACCAAACTGTATCTCCACCACGGGCTTGTAGTCTCCGCGGATTGCCAGGCCTACGGCAGTCCCCACTATGCTCGCCTCTGCGAGAGGTGAGTTGAATACACGATTGTCACCAAACTTCGCCGTGAGTCCTTTTGTTGCAGTAAACACACCCCCTTTTTTCCCCGCAATATCTTCTCCATAAATCAACATCTTCGGATTGTGTTCCATCTCCTCAAAGAGGGCATGGTTGATCGCATCCACCATAACGATGTTCGGACCTTTATGCTCTGACTCCGAGAAACCTGCAGCGGGAACAACTATATGGGGAGAGTATACATATTTCTCAAGCTCTTCGACGGAAGGCATGGGCTCACTCTCAGCCTCCTCGGCTGCTCGGTCGATGCGATTCTGAATCTGCTCTTTGATCTTTGGAATCTCAGTCGAATTCAGGAATCCCCTCTCGACAAGGAACTTCTCGAAACGGGGAATAGGGTCTTTCTTCCGATCCTCTTCCAACTCATCGTGATCACGATACTTCTTCTGGTCATCAGAAGAGGAATGAGCCAGCAGCCGCACGGTATCGGCCTCGATCACGCTCGGCCCCTCTCCCCGCCGCGCCTTATCGACTGCATCTGCAGCGACATCGTACATCTCGGCGAAGTTGCAGCCATCGACACGGTAACGATTCAGACCTTTATAGCCTTTCACCATTTCGTAGACCGATTCACCGGCAATCTGATCACTGACATGAACAGAGATCGCAAACTTGTTATTCTGGACCAGAAAGATAACGGGAAACTTCTCTCGCGCAGCCCAGTTGACAGCCTCATGAAACTCCCCCTCACTCGTCGCACCTTCACCAGAGGAGACATAGACCACTTCGTCCTTTCCATCTTTCACCGCTCCCATTGCTGTCCCTACAGCATTAAGGTATTGCGTTCCCGTCGGACTCGACTGAGCAATGATTCGCCATTTCTTGTGACCATAATGGAACGGCATCGCATAACCGTTGCTGCTCGGACCACCTTTGCGATGCAACGCCTCGAGCATGATTTCTTCAATGGTATATCCGAACTGAAGCGAGAAACCAAGATCGCGATAATATGGATACGCCCAGTCGTATCCCGGCTTCATGGCAAGTGCAGTTGCCGTCTGGGCCACCTCGTGTCCCGATCCGCCGATATGGAAGAAACATTTCCCTTGCTTCAAGAGAACGAGGATCTTGTTATCGATCAAGCGGGCCGCAACGCAATTTCTGTATGTGTCAATGGTTCGTTCTTTTGAGAGCGCGTCAACCGCATTCCGTGCGGCGTCCGCAGCACCGTCACCGTTTGAGCCTTTTGGCTTCCCTTCCGTTTTCGCTTCGGCTTTCATGGCTTTCGTAGACGACACACGTACCTCAACGAATTGATTGAGTAACTCGACTATTGACTGATTCCCAACGCAGGTGAGAACGGACTCCGAATCGCTACCTCTCCAGGTTTGAGCGATGGTAACAACTCGGGCTTTGTCTCCTGCAACTTTATTCCGAAGACCTTCTCGAACGCCCCAAGAACCGGCGAGGTGACCTCGCCGAGATCGACAGGACGTCCAAGAATTTCTTTCAACGACGTAACACCCTTTTCAAATATGCCACACGGAATGATCCGATCAAAGAACGATAAGTCAGCGTTGATATTGAATGCAAACCCATGCATTGTTACCCATCGACTCGACCTCACTCCGATCGCACAGATCTTGTTACCCCCGACCCACACGCCGGTGTACCCATCGATCCTTGATCCCGTCACTCCATACTCCTCCAGTGTCAGAATAATCACCTCTTCAAGATCTCGAAGGTAGCGATGAAGGTCAAGG
>JACQVJ010000178.1 GCA_016209805.1 Ignavibacteriota bacterium | reverse complement strand
GTCTGAAGCATGCTGACGAATGACAATGCCGTTTGACGTCACAATAACTATGTCCTCGTTCTGAACGACTTCTTTGATCGCCACCATCTTCCCGGTCTTCTCCGTTGTCTTCACCGTAATGATCCCTTTTCCGCCGCGATGACTGATACGGTATTCCTGTGTCTCACTGCGCTTGCCGAAACCCTTCTCGGTCGCAACCAGGATCGTCGTGCCGGAGCGCCGTAGAACAACCGCACCGATCACATGGTCATTCTTCTCGAGCCTGATTGCACGCACACCGCCGGCCGCACGTCCCATCGTGCGGACCTCGGCCTCATGGAAGCGGATCGCCATCCCTTCCCGCGTTCCGATCACGACATCCTGTTTCCCGTCCGTGAGGTGAACATCAATGAGCTTGTCCTTCTTGTCGAGACCGATGGCACCGATTCCCGTTCGTCGCGGGTTGCTGAACTCCGAAAGCGCCGTCTTCTTGATCATCCCATGCCCGCTCACCATCAATACGTTCAGTGCATCTTCGAAGTTTTTTACTGCAACGTATGCTGCAATGGTTTCCCCGGGTTCCTTTGTCACGAGATTTGCAACCGATTTCCCGCGAGCGGTGCGTCCCCCTTCGGGGATTTCAAACACCTTGAGCCAGTAGCATCGTCCGCGATCCGTAAACAGCAGGATATAGTCATGAGTCGACGCAATGAACATCGCTTCGATGAAATCGTCTTCCTTGGTCGCGGCACCGGTAATGCCCCTGCCTCCACGGGACTGACGCCTGTAGCCACTCACGGGAAACCGTTTGATAAACCCGTTGTGGCTGATCGTGATAACGACTTGCTCTTCTGCAATCATATCCTCGATGCTAAACTCTTCGGCTTTGTACACGATCTCGGTACGACGTTCGTCTCCATACTTCTTCTTGATCTCCAGGAGCTCTTCCTTGATGATCTCCATCTGCAGTTGCTTGCTCTTGAGGATCGCTTTGAGTTTCTCGATCAGCTTGATCGTCTCGCGGTATTCCTCTTCGATTTTCTTCCGCTCGAGTCCAGTCAGCCGCTGCAAACGCATATCGAGAATTGCCTTGGCCTGGATCTCAGAGAGCTTGAACTTCCTCATCAGGCCGACTTTTGCCGTCTCAACATCCTTTGAGCCCTTGATCAGTTTTACGATCGCATCAATGTTGTCCAGCGCAATGATGTAGCCTTCGAGGATGTGGGCGCGCTTCTCGGCCTCGTCAAGCTCAAACTTCGACCTCCGGACAACAACTTCATTCCTGTGCTCGATGAACTTCTGCAGAATGTCATTGAGCGTGAGGATCTTCGGGCGTCCATCGACGAGCGACAGCATAATCACGCCGAAGGTCGTTTGCATCTGCGTGTGCTTGTACAAATTGTTGAGGATGACGCCGGCGTTCCCTTCACGCTTCAACTCAATCACAACGCGCAGGCCGTCCCTGTCGGATTCGTCCCTGATGTCGGAGATGTCTTCGATCTTTTTCTCGTTCACAAGATCTGCAATCCGCTCGATAAGGCTCGCCTTGTTAACGAGGTATGGTATCTCCGTGACAACAATGCTCTGCCTGTCGTTCTTGGCTGTTTCGATCGTCGCCTTCGCCCTCACAACGATCCGGCCGCGACCGGTAGTGTACGCTTCCTTCACACCATCATACCCATAAATGATTCCTCCCGTCGGGAAATCCGGGGCTTTGATGAACTTCATCAACTTTTCATTCGTGAGGGACTCGTCCTTGATGAGAGCGAGGCAGCCGTCGATCACTTCGGAGAGGTTGTGTGGCGGAATGTTCGTTGACATGCCAACCGCAATTCCGCTGGTTCCATTCACGAGGAGGTTCGGAACCATTGCAGGCATAACGGATGGCTCATTCAGCGTGTCGTCGAAGTTGGGGACGAAATCAACCGTGTTCTTCTGCAAATCCCTGAGCATCTCTTCTGCAATGCGCGAGAGGCGCGCCTCTGTGTACCGCATAGCCGCGGGAGAGTCGCCATCCACCGAGCCGAAGTTCCCTTGCCCATCCACGAGAGGATAGCGCATAGAGAACCCCTGAGCCATGCGCACCATCGTGTCGTACACGGCAGTATCGCCGTGTGGGTGATATTTGCCAAGTACTTCCCCGACAATACGTGCCGACTTTTTGTATGGTCGATTTGACGCAAGGCCGAGCTCCTGCATCCCGTACAGCACGCGACGATGGACGGGCTTCAACCCGTCACGCACATCAGGCAAAGCACGCGCTACAATGACCGACATCGAATAGTCGATGTACGATCCCTTCATCTCCTCTTCGATATCGACGGGAACTATTTTCTCGTTGACTGTGGCCATGAATATCCTTGTTGATTCAAATCTATTTTGACAAGCTTTCTTCTATGCTAGAAGTTGTCCGGCCATGCCCGTTGATGATTCTTGCAACATGGATATCCGTTTCGATTCCTTCAAGCGCGTTCTCCGGTTGAAAGTGTCCGAGCTTCCGGGCATGTTCGTACAGAGCATTCCAGATAGCGAGCTTCTGCAAAAAAGTGAGTGGATGCATACGATCATATCGTCGTTGCTCCCTCTCTGCGACTTCTGGATTCCTGATCATTCCACCTCCAAACAACAGTGGTCGCGCACCTGGATGATCTCAAACATCCAGGTTCCGCACGTATTTGGCATTCTTCTCAATGAACTCCCGGCGCGGCTCAACTTCATCACCCATGAGGATGGAGAATGTGCGGTCCGCGTCCGCAGCGTTCTCAATTGTCACTTGAAGAATCGTGCGCGTCTCCGGATTCATCGTCGTCGCCCACAGTTGCTCCGGATTCATCTCGCCAAGTCCTTTGAAACGCGAGATGGCAATCCCGCTCCCGACGACTGTTGCTCCCTCTTCCGCGACGTTCTCTTCACCGGGTTCCTTCTCTTCGACGCTTTTCTTCGCTTTCTCTGTCGAGAGCCGCTTCACAACCTCCTCACGTTC
>JACQVJ010000177.1 GCA_016209805.1 Ignavibacteriota bacterium | reverse complement strand
GCACTACCTTGCGTGAACTGAGAGCGTTCCAGAGGCCAAACGGCGGGTTTGCATACTGGCCGGCAAGTGTCAATGATTCACCCTATCCTTCGGCATTCGCGATGTATGTGCTCGCTCTCGCGAAACAACGGGGTTTCTCCATCGATGAGTCGGTCATGAAGAAAGGTCTGGACTACGTCAGAAACGTATTGCGCTGGGAAGACAAGCTTCCGAACTATCCGTACACGTCCAGCACGTGGGCGTCAACCAAAACTCTCATCCTCTACACACTCGCTCTTCTGAACGCACCCGAGCCGGCGTACTATGAATATTATATGAAGAACCTCGAGCGCATCCCGCTTTTCGCACGAGCCAGTCTTCTGAAAGCCATCAGTGCTTCGACACGGAATAAACGAATGACGGATGCAATCGTAAACAACCTCGTGAACAACATCAAAGTGAGTCCAACAAGCGCCCATTGTGAGGAACCGAACGTTACAGGTCTTGAATGGTGTTGGAGTTCCAACACCCGAACCACCGCGCTGCTGCTCGAGGCATTGTTGGAAGCCGACGGGTTTCCGGATGGCGTCCTACCATCCAAAATGGTCAAATGGCTGCTGCAGCGACAACACTCGGGTAGGTGGGACAATACACAGGAGAACGCGTATGTGGTCCACGCGCTCGCAACATATTACAGCAAGTTCGAAAGAACTGAACCCCACTTCACAGCCGAAATCCGAGTCGCTGGTGACCCGATTTTGAAGAGAGCTTTTGAAGGATGGGACCTGAAGGGGTACAGAATAGTACGAGACCTGGACGAGTTCCAGAGAAATCAGGAGTTGCCGGTCGTGGCTTCATTGGATGGAGTGGGGACGCTTTTCGCGGGAATCCGCATGACGTACCATCCAACAGATGCAGCTGCGCAGAGTGACGAAGGGATTGCAATCATCAAGAATATGGAGCCGATGAGGAAAGAAGAGACACGGAATGGCAAGACAACTTTTGCAGCAGGCTCGATCGTACGAGTAACGCTTCGCGTCATTACTCCCCAAGCCAGGAACTTTGTGGTGATCGATGATCCTCTTCCTGCTGGGCTTGAGGCAATCAACACTTCGCTTAAGACTGAGAGTGCTGAGCTTGCCTTGGGGCTGAATGAAAGTCATGAAATGAGGAGTGGGTACAGATGGTGGGGCTCGTTCAACCACTCTGAGTTCCACGACGATCGTGTTTTGTTGTTTGCGGACAAGCTTGACGGAGGTGTTCACACATTCTCTTACCTGGCACGTGCAACCACATACGGGAAGTTTGCAATGCCCGCAACATACGGAGAACAAATGTACGAGCCGGAAGTGTTCGGACGAACTTCAGAAACATCCATCGAGATCAAGTGAGGAATCGCGTGGTGACGACAGCGCTGACGTCTTTAAGAGCTATCGAACTCTCCGAAGGTCTGGCTCGTATCATCCTTGGATTAGCGTTCTTGTCGGTTCTCTTTGTCGGCTCGTTGTTCATACCGCTCGACATGGACAGATTTGATTCGTCCTTGGTGACCTCGGTCAGAATCTATGACCGACATGGTGTCCTTCTACGAGAGATCTTATCTGACGAAGAAGGGAGGGGCAGTTGGCGTCCAATAAAGGAAATATCTCCTCATCTTCTCAATGCATTCATTGCCAGTGAAGACACCCGGTTCCGCCGGCATGCCGGAATTGATCCGTTAGCCATATCTAGGGCGATAGTGCAGAATGTTCGGGCAGGGAGGCTGGTTGCTGGAGGGTCAACGATTACGCAACAGGTCATAAGAAACGTGTACCATCATCCGAGGACGCTCATCTACAAAGTTCTTGAGGCATGGTGTGCGCTTCGACTTGAGAGGTTGGTAACGAAGGATGATATCCTGCTCCAATATGTCAACAGAATTCCGTTTGGCAATCAGGTTTTCGGCATTGAGGCAGCTGCCCAATTGTATTTCGGAAAACCAGCGCGGCAACTGTCCCTTGCCGAATCTGCCTTTCTTGCTGCTATCCCCAACTCACCCACTGTGAACGACCCGTATCGACGGTTTGACCGTGTCCGTCAGAGACAGCAGTACGTTCTTGGGCGAATGATGCAGGAGAGGTATATCAGCGGCGATGAAATGGAGGATGCAGTTCAAGAGCCGCTTGTACTTGTTCCGGCAGAATCGCAATTCAGAGCGCCCCATTTCACTCAAATGGTTGTTGAACGAATCCCTTGGGAGCCGCGTCCCAGTGAAATCCATACGACGCTGGATTACCACATCCACAAAAGTGCGCAATCATTGCTGCAGGCACATCTGATTCGTCTCAAGAGACACAAGATCACCAACGGTGCAATTGTCGTGATAGACAATCGGAGTAGTGAGATCGTTGCGCTTGTTGGCTCGCGCAATTTCTTCGACCCACATACTGATGGTCAGGTCAATGGTGCCCTTGCACTTCGCCAGCCGGGGTCTACACTCAAACCATTTATGTACGGTCTCGCACTGGAGTTCGGGCTGACAGCCTCCGATCTGTTGCCGGATATTCCTCGTCGAACGATGACCGAGCAAACTGATTTCGTTCCTGAAAACTATGATCGTAAATACCATGGTCCTGTGAGACTACGGAATGCTCTCGCGTGTTCCTACAATGTTCCTGCGGTTCGGGTTGCGGAAAGGCTGGGTGAGGAAGCGCTTCTTCAAAAGCTCCATATAGTGGGGTTCGAATCATTGCAGAAGCCAGCGTCGTTTTATGGCGTTGGCCTCACATTGGGTAATGGGGAAGTGACACTTGTTGAGCTGGCAAATGCGTACGCCTCAATTGCACGAGGTGGAATGTTCCAAGCAGTGAAATCTGTTGTAAAGGTCCTCGATGCTGAGCAACGCGTGCTGAATCTCCCGCCACTGGAAGCGGAGAGACCGGTGTTCTCACCTCAAGTAACGTTTCTCTTGACGGATATCCTCTCCGATCCCCAGGCGCGTGCGCCCTCCTTCGGAGCGAACAGCTCACTCAACCTGCCATTCCCTTGCGCTGCGAAGACAGGAACGTCGAAGGATTACAAGGATAACTGGACTGTTGGCTACACGCCGTCGTATACAGTTGCCGTGTGGGTGGGTAACTTCAACGGCGATCCAATGAAAGGAGTTTCCGGAATAACTGGCGCGGCGCCGTTGTTTCGGGATCTCATGCTTCTTCTTCATCAGGGGAAACCGGTTGAGGATTTCACCGTTCCGCCCGGTGTTACTACTGCAACGATCTGCCCTCGCTCGGGCATGGCTCCTGGAGAATATTGTCCTGGGGTAGCCAGAGAATACTTTGTCAATGGCTCGGAACCTCGCGAACGATGTTCTATTCATCGGCAGTATCGACTGGACAGACGAAACGTGTTCCTTGCTTCTTCGAATACGCCTGAGGAGTTCGTTGAAGTGAGAGTTTTTGAAGTCTTCCCGCCAATGTATGATGCGTGGGTGGAAGCGGCAGGAATTCCGAAGCCACCACCTACAACGTCGCTTGTTACCATCCGTCCCGACGTGGTTGGAAGTACCGAGAGGTTCTACCACCGTGAAGCTCCGCTGGCAATCAGCTATCCGTCCCCTGGAGATGTGTTCAAGATCGATCCCATCCTCAGATTGGAGTATCAGACGATCACGGTTGAGTCCATCGTTTCACCTGGTGTGGAAAAAGTTTTGTTGGTGGTGAACGAGAAAGAAACTTCTGCCCTGCAAAAGCCTTATCGCCACAGACTTTCAATCGGTTCGTTTCAAAAAGGAAATCATGTCTTAAAACTCAAGGGCATAAGAGGGTCTCGACGCGTAGAATCAGTTCCTGTTCATATCACGATTAATTGACTTTCTATCCCCTTCCTTGTATTTTCATTCTTGTTCTCCTGCTCCTCATGGAAGCACATGTGCACGTTATCGTTGAAGGAATGGTCCAGGGCGTCGGCTTCCGATGGTTTGTTGCAACACGAGCACAGGATCTTGGGTTGAATGGATATGTGAAGAATCTCTATGACGGGAGTGTTGAGATCGAGGCGGTAGGAAACCGGTCATTGATCGAGGAGCTTCTCTCGAAATTGAAGGTAGGCCCTCGGGCCGCGCACGTAACAAACTTGTGCATTAGCTGGCTTGAATCTTCGAGCGACAAACAGAGATTCACTCACTTCGAAATCAGGTAGAATCATCGACACTCGAGTTGGCTTTGGATATGATGTCCACCGTCTGGTGGAGGGACGAAAGCTTGTTCTTGGTGGAGTTGACATTCCGCACGAGAAGGGCCTTGAAGGACACTCAGATGCCGACGTTCTCTTGCACGCAGTTGCCGATGCTCTCCTTGGTGCTGCTGCACTTGGCGACATAGGAAAGCACTTTCCCAACACCGATCCCCGCTACGAAGGAATCTCAAGTTTGATATTGCTCAAGCACGTCGGCGATTTGCTCTTGCAGCATCGGTTCAGGGTTGTGAATGTGGACGCAACCGTCGCCCTGGAGGAGCCGAGGATCGGTCCCCATGTTGAGAAGATGAGGGACAATATCAGTGGAGCCTTGAACATTTCGCCCGAACAAGTTTCGGTCAAGGCGACGACTCATGAGAGTCTTGGGTTCATCGGAACACAACAGGGCGCAGCAGCACATGCAGTTGCTGCGGTAGTTCATGAATAGCACCATGGGTCAGTCCCTTTTTCCTGACGCAGATTGCAGGGGCCTCAGTTCGGTTGCTCCCTTCTGCTTCTAAGCACATCTTCCTCGGCTACCTTGGAATCCATCATTCTGTACCTTCAAACTGTGAATCCCCTCCTGATCTACTGCGTCGTTTTTGCCATTGCGTACATCGAGAACGTGTTCCCTCCATCTCCAAGCGATCTTGTTATCGTGTTCGCAGGATCGCTTATTGCCGTGGATCGAATTAACTTTGCCGAAACAGTATTGGTTTCAACCGGGGGGAGTACTCTCGGGTTTCTCACCATGTACAAGATTGGCGATTGGTTCGGGGACCGAATTCTGGAACAGGGAAAAGTAAAATTTATTCCGGCATCATCAGTACATAAGGTTGAGGAGTGGTTCGCGAAGTACGGTTATGCGATCATCATCGCCAATCGATTTCTGGCCGGAACCCGTGCAGTGGTTTCCTTTTTTGCCGGGATGTCCGAGTTGAAGTTGATGAAAACGACAGTCCTCTGTTCGCTCAGCGCCCTTACCTGGAACGTCATCCTGCTGTCGGTTGGATATTACCTTGGCGAGAATCTCGATCTCGTTGATTACTATCTCAAGAGATATAGTGAGATTGTCACTGCACTCATTCTTATCATCCTTGCGATTTGGGGAGTACGTGTGTATCGCAGGAGAAGGGGGGATAAACAAGGGTCGTGATAGACCTTCTGTATTCTATCGATGTTGCGGTATTCCACTTCATCAACAACACCCTGAGCAATCCGGTCGGCGATGTGCTCTGGCCGCTGATCACTGACTACGACAAGCTGTGGCCTGTCCGGATTGTGCTTCTTGCAACGTGGGTTGTCCTCGTCACAAAAGGTGGGAGAACCGGAAGGACAGCAGCGATCATGATTATCCCCGTCCTCTTCCTGAGTGACAAGTTCAGCAGCGAGATCATTAAGGAGATGATTGATAGAGCGCGCCCGTGCCATGACATTGGTGGAACACCTGTTGTGCAAGGGATTCACCTTCTTGTCTCCTGTGGCCCGGGAAAGTCGTTTCCGTCATCGCACGCGGTGAACAACTTTGCTGTGGCAACTGTTTTTGCATTCTGCTATCCGCAATGGAAGCTCTGGTTCCTGGGCTGGGCGTCGTTGGTCGCACTTTCGCGACCAGCCGTGGGTGTCCATTATCCATCCGATATTCTATTCGGCGCGCTGGTTGGCTCTCTTTTGGCTCTTGTGGTAATATGGTTGTGGCTCACGATCGAGAAGCACATCCTTCCGAAAGAATCCGCGAAAGGGGATTGAGTTGAAGACGTTAACCTCAGTGAGCATTGATCCCCGTCGACGTATGCTTCTCTGTGTCCTCTCGGGAACTCTGTTGGGATTGTCCTTCCCTCCCGGACGACTGGGAATCCTTGCGTGCGTGGGACTTATTCCGTTGCTCATCGTTCTTTCCAGTATCGATGGGATTCGTGGATCGAAGAGGTACATTTATGTCACGATGCTGGTTTTCCATATCATCACGTTGAACTGGACAGGAGGATATGCCCACGGCAACGATGGCTACATGATGATTGCAGGGTTTGTGACGATGGTGTTTCACCCTTTCTTCTACCTCGTCCCGATGCTCTCTTACATGTTCCTGAAAAAACACGTGGGCGAAAGAGGAGCTCTCATCTCCCTCCCATTCATGTGGGTCGGATATGAATACTCACACTCACTGAGTGAATGGTCTTTTCCCTGGCTGACAATCGGGAACAGTCAGTCGTATAATCTCTCTCACATCCAGTTCATCAGTGCGACTGGCGTGTTTGGCCTTTCGCTGTGGATTCTTCTTCTCAACGTGTTGGGTTATTTCCTTCTTGCCTCCTTGTTGCGAAAAGAATTCAAGCTCCAATCCAGAACAAGCATCCTCTTCGCCATGGTCTGGCTTCTGTTCTATTTCCTTCCGGCGATACATGGCAGCATGGTTCTTTCGGACGTGACCTTAATGGGTGAACAACCGTCGAGCGAGAATAAACGCGCCATTACAGTTGGGATCGTACAATCCAACGTCGATCCGTGGGAGAAATGGAAGCAAACCGGAATGGAGACCATTAACCTGTATCTCTCGCTCACGCGCGAGATGATCGAGAATAGTGAGAAACCGGACATCGTCTTGTGGCCGGAGACCGCGGTTCCATACTATTTGCTGACGCCCGCGAATCGTCCGACATTGGAGTACCTGCGGAATCGACTAACCGAGCTTGATGTTCCGGTGTTGGCCGGTCTTCCGCAGGCTATTTACTACTCCGATTCCACTGAAGCCCCGCCGAGTGCGAAGCGCGTTCAACAGACCGGTGAGAGGTACGATGCGTTCAACGCAGCGGCGTTCATTCAACCGGGCGTAGAGGAGCTTCCATGGTACGGCAAGATGAAGATGGTCCCGATCGCAGAACGCGTACCGTATGCGGACGCCTTCTACTTCTTTGATTTTCTCCGCTGGGGTGTTGGTATCGGCGGATGGCAAGTTGGAATGGATTCAGTTATATTCATCGAAAAGAAGACGGGTGCGCGATTCTGTTCGATGATATGCTACGAATCCACCTATCCTGAATTTGTTGCGTCCTTTGTGAAAAGAGGTGCTGAATTCATTACCATCATCACCATTGATAGCTGGTGGGACAGAATGTCCGGTGCATTCCAGCACCATCAGTTTGCGATCTTCCGTGCCGTGGAAAACCGTCGGTGGATCGCACGTTGTGCAGTTGGTGGTCTATCCAGCTACATCGACCCATACGGACGAGTGTATGATAGGACCGACCTTTTTACCAAAACAACCCTCAGCCGGACAATTGAGCGACGCTCAGAACTGACCTTCTATACAGAACACGGTGAGTGGCTTGCCCAAACCAGTGTGGTGGTGTGGGGGATGTTCTTAGCTGCCGGAGTTGGACAGTTATACAAGAATAAGAGGCGCATGCTCTCATGACGCAATTCATAGATTTACGAAGTGATACGGTAACAAAGCCCTCGCCGCAAATGCGCGAGTCGATGATGAAAGCTGAAGTGGGAGACGACGTCTTCGGGGAGGACCCGACGGTCAACCTTCTTCAGGAAAAGGTAGCCGCGCTGTTGGGAAAAGAAGCTGCTCTTTATGTTCCGAGCGGAACAATGGGGAACCAGGTGTGCCTTAAGGTCCATACACGTCCCGGCGATGAGATCATTGCCGAGAAGGGATGTCACATCTTCAATTATGAAACCGCGGCAATCGCGTTCCTCTCATCCGTCCAGATCAGTACGATCGAAGGAGTGCATGGGATAATTACCGCTGAACAGATCAAGAAGTCCATTCGTCCCAAGGCTTATTACATGCCGCGCACATCCGTGATTGAGATTGAGAATACGCACAATCGTGCCGGTGGGACGATCTATCCTCTTGAGGTGATAAGAGAAATCCATGACCTTGCGAGGGAAGAAGGGATCAAGCTCCATCTGGATGGGGCACGACTCTGGAACGCGTGCATCGAGACGGGAATTTCAGCACGTGAGTATTCCAGCTATTTTGATTCTGTTTCTGTTTG
>JACQVJ010000181.1 GCA_016209805.1 Ignavibacteriota bacterium | reverse complement strand
GAATCATCAAAGAACGTTGTGGCAAATGTTGAATCTGCTGAGACCTGAAGCCGGTACGAGGTGGCACCGGATGAAGCATTCCAGCTCAAGGATAACGTTGTGGGTTGATTGACTGCACCATTTGGAGGCGAAACAAGTATCGGTGGTGGTGGCGGAGCAACTATAGTCGTGAAATTCCTTGGGGATGAAAAAGTACTCGTCCCCCCAATGTTCTTCGCGTTCACACGCCAGAAGTATCGCGTGCCGTTTGCGAGTGTTCCAACCACCTGCGATGTTCCGGCAAGCGTCGAATCATCAAAGAACGTTGTGGCAAATGTTGAATCTGCTGAGACCTGAAGCCGGTACGAGGTGGCACCGGATGAAGCATTCCAGCTCAAGGATAACGTTGTGGGTTGATTGACTGCACCGTTCGGAGGCGAAACGAGTATCGGAGGCGGAGGCGGCGCAACTATGGTTGTAAACGTGCGGGATGGCGAAAACAAACTCCACCCATTCGAATTCCCCGCCCGTGCCCGCCAATGGTATATTGTCGAGTTCAGAAGCGGCCCAACCAATCTCGATGTATCAACGAGCGTTGAATCGTTCACAACTAATGATGTAAACGAAGGATCGGTCGAAACCTGCAGATGATACAATGTTGCGAGGTTCGTGATTCCCCACCTCAAAGGCAGCACAGTTGGCTGATTGCCGGCGCCGTTCGGAGGTGCAACCAGCAGAGGAGAAGGCGGAATCAGCGTCGTGCCGTTACTTCGATACACGAGTCCATCACCACCGCCCGCATATGCATATCCATCGAGACCCATTCCGAGGGACAGTATTCGATTTGTTGCCAAGCCGGACGAAGCGGAAAACCATGATGAACCATTATTCGTCGAGCGGAATACTCCACTATCCGTTGCGGCAAAAACGTGGCCGGTTCCATTAACCACCAGTGAACGAACTGTTGTGAATGATGGAAGGCCGACGCTCGCTGGCTGCCACGTCGTGCCATTGTCGGTCGTTCGATATACCCCGGCAAACATGACTCCGGCAAAGATATGCCCGGCTTCATTTGTCGTCAGGGAAACTGCATGCAAGGAGGTATCGGATGGTATCCAAGGAGGTTCGCCGGTTGTTGAGCGCAAAATTCCACTGATCTCCCCCGCTGCAAATACGTTTCCATTTGTCGGACTCACAACAACAGCGTTCACAGTTTCGTTGCCGATGGTTTGACTCCACGTTAATCCACTGTCCGTGGAATGATACGCTCCATTGAAGAGCATTCCCGCGAATAGTTCGGAGCTGGACTTGACTCCAAAAGCAATCACAGGAAAGTCGGACAGGTCGCCGATCGATATCCAGCTGTTCCCGTTATCGGTTGACCGATACCCACCGGGATTAAGTCCTGCGAACAAAACACCGTTTGGCAGCACGGCAATCGCGTTAACGGTGGAATCGAACAAGCCTGAATTCGCCGGGCTCCACGTCGTCGAACCACTTAGAAGCCTCTGAACTCCTCCAATGCTCGTCCCGGCAAACACATCACTCACCGGATTCACCGTGACAGCATTGACGAGACCGCGAGATGGCCCTCCGGTAGATATCCAGATGCCTTGTGCGCGCACCTCGCCGACAGTCAGTACCAAAAGAGTAAGGATCAGAATCGAGTTCCGTTTCACGTGGACGTCCATTGGTATCGGTTCATTTCACTGGCGGCGGCGGTGGTTTGGGAAGATCTCCAACGGGGGCACCCGCGTTCGAACCCTCCTCGGCAGGTTTGCGTGTGTCTTGACTGGGGTAGAATGATGAGCCGATATTGCTCCCCAGTGTCTCAAGTCGTTTGTTCACAAAGTCACTTCCCAGTGCCTCAGCATCTGGTGGAGGTGGAGGATCCGCCTTGTGTGCCGATGCAACCGCCCTATCCTTTGTGCCGGCGGCGCTCAGTGCCTCGGCCGCTTCAGCTTTGGTTTTCGCCTGTGAGAAGCCCGGATCGAGAGAAACCGCTTGTTGGTAGTACACCGCTGCGCCATCGAAATCACGGGCGTCATCTCTCTCTATCCCAATGCTATAGAGAATGAACGCCTGAAGGTTTCTTGTTGGGATACGCTCGATCCGCTCCCGTTCAACACGTGTCAATGTGATCCCCATTTTATCAAGGACGTCAAAGACCAGATCCTTCTGCAATCTGAAGAGGTTTTCAAGGGCATCTGTCTGTGTAGCAGGAGGAGGAAACTGGCGTTCCAGAATGTCGAGCGAAACGACATCCACTCGCATCACATTGTCCGCAGAGACATTATACGTCCCGCTGACAATACGGCCTGCACTCAACAGTTTTCCGAGGCGCGGTGCGCTTGCGGGATCCACTTTGTCGCTCGTGGCGAATCGCAACTCGGTCAGGAGTGCTTCGATACGAATCCTCTCAACCAGTTTGAGTCGGGCCACCTGAGCCAGGTCGCTGATCATCAGCTCGCTGAGTCCCTTCCCGAGCGTGGCATACTTTTGATCGGTCCCCTGGTAGGAAAGCGGAAAGACGGCAACCGTCGCCGGCGACAGATTCTGCTCGCCAAGCTGCGCTTCATCGGCGATGAGTTTCTGCACTTGTTGTTCTATGATGTCTCTGGTGAGTGCCCGGTAGCGTCCTTCAATCAGCTTGCGATACGGTGAGAGCGCCGAGAAGTCGGTGTAGTTGATGTAGACAGCAAGTGCGCCCTGCTGATTGTTCAGCGTCTCCAGAGCCATCCCGTAATAGAAGATGGTCTTCGCGTCACCGGGTTGAATGTAGTACGAACGCTCGAGATGCTCCTTCGCCTGGGGGTATTCCTTCACGAGGAAGTAAATGACCCCGAGCTCCCGCAGGAAATCCGCGTTGCCGGGGTTCACGCTCAGCTTTGATTGCAGCGAAGCGATCTGTCTGCGGTAATCATCAACGCTGATGCTGTCGCCATTCTTCACCGTCGCACAATCGGTGAACGCCAGAGCGAGCGATAGGAGGAGGATGAACCGCGCGTTGTGCAATGTGCACATAGGTGCTCCGACCGGCTAACCGAGGAGAGGTTTTATGCTTTCGGCTTTGGTTCTGGCCTTTGAGTATTCCGGATCGAAATCGAGAGCCTGGATGAATTTCTCATACGCGCTCTTGTAATCTCCTTTCTCCAGAAGAACAAGACCTTCCGAATACGACATGATGGCATCTAACGAGCGTGTTTCGGTCCCCTTTTCCAGATCTGCTTTGCTGATCGCAACATTGATCTTTCTGGCAACCTTCTCACCTAATTTTTCAGTGAGCTCAAAGAATTTATCGGCGTCGCCCGTGACTTCGTCCGTCGCAAGAATCTCACTTGTTTCCACCTTGACCAGCCGCGCCAGCAGCTTGATCTCATCACTCACTTTGATGAAGCTTCCGAGCAGAATCGTGTGGACACCAAGTTGTTTGCCCACCCGAACTGCGGAGGTCATATCGAATCTGCCCGGATCATTTTCCAGTCCGATTTCATCGAGAATCCACTGGATTCTTTCGCGCTCAATCACCTTGAGATTGATCGTCCCGCTCAGCTGGCCGATCAGGAGTTCTGCAAACCCCTTTTCCATCGGATCGTATTTTTCCTTGTCATCGATTGATCGGTTTTTGAAATCAAGAATGGCAATGGTTTGGATTCCGGGGTCCGGGCGTTCCACCTGGGTTGATCCTGTTTTCTGTTTCCGCACCTCGTAGTAGATCTTCATCAGCGGAGGCATTTCAACATCCGGGTCAAGCTCAATGATTGGAGGCTCAAGATCGAGCAGAGTGGAGACAGCCCAACGGGCCTGGTCAAGGAGGTT
>JACQVJ010000179.1 GCA_016209805.1 Ignavibacteriota bacterium | reverse complement strand
TTCTCTGCTGTCCAAAGTGCAAGGGCGATCTTAAGTATGAGCCCGACAAGAATACACTGACTTGCAAGGCATGCGGGAAGGTGTATCAAATAAAAAACGATATCCCCATTATGTTGGTTGAGGATGACAAGTGAAGTGCTGGTAGATAGCCGGATCAGCAGACTGATTGAGCTGGCGTTGATGGAAGATATCGGCTTGGGGGATTTGACGAGCGAGGCAACAATTCCGGATGATCAACTGGGAAAGGGAGAATTCCTTTGCAAGGAGGAGGGTATCGTTGCGGGGTTGGAGGTTGCCGGTCTTGTCTTTCAATACTGCGATCAGAGTATCACGCTCTCTCCTGAACGAGAAGATGGTTCGTTCGTGAGCCCTGGGCAAATCCTCGCAAGGCTGGACGGGAAGACCAAAGGAATTCTCCGGGGCGAGCGAACAGCGCTGAACTTCTTGCAGCGGATGAGCGGTATAGCAACGACTACCAGGAAGTATGTGGAAGCAGTTGCGGGAACGAATGCAAAGATCGTTGACACGCGCAAGACCGCTCCCGGTCTCCGGGTACTTGACAAGTGGGCGGTACGCTTAGGCGGCGGCACCAATCATCGCTTCGGGCTCGATGATATGATTCTGATTAAAGAAAACCACATTGCTGCGGCAGGAGGCATAACAGAAGCAGTCGAGCGATGCCAGCGCTACCTCGAAGAGCGGAGTATCACCATTTCCATAGAAGTTGAAACGAGAAATCTCTCCGAGGTTCGGGAGGTGTTGACATGCAGCGGCATCAAACGAGTGATGCTCGATAATTTTTCTCCTGATGAAATGCGCCGTGCCGTCGAGCTGATCAACCACCGTCTGGAGATTGAGGCGTCAGGCGGCATAACGCTTCACAACGTTCGGACAATTGCCGTGACTGGAGTCGACTACATCTCTGTCGGTGCCCTCACTCATTCCGTGAAAGCACTTGATATCTCTCTCGATCTTTCCCATCCAGGCTCATAGCGGAGTGCTTCCACATCCTCATGTTTGAAAAGATCAAGCGATTGGGAACGGACACTGCCATTTACGGCATCAGTACCATTCTCGGTCGCTTTCTCACCTTCCTGCTCACGCCACTGTATGCAAACATCCTGCCGCCCAGCGATGTTGGAATCATTGCAACCATGTATGCGTACATTGCATTCCTGAACGTCATGTACAGCTACGGGATGGACTCGGCGTACATGAAGTACACATCGACGCTTGAGCTTGGTAATGCGAAACAGACTTTCACCATTCCTTTTCTGTCTCTCACACTCACCTCGGTTCTGATTTCGATACTGCTTTTCTGGCAGGCAGAGACATTAACCGGTGTCATCAATCTCTCCTCATCTTTGAAGTCTGTCACTGTGTATGCTGCATTGATACTCTGCCTCGATGCAATTTCACTGGTTCCGTTTGCGTCATTGCGAATGGAGAGAAAGGCAAAGCAGTTTGCCGCAATCAAACTGGTTACCATTGTTGTGAATGTTTGCTGCAACGTTGTCTTTCTCATCATGTATCGGATGGGCGTTGAGGGTGTGTTTCTGAGTGGGGTGGTCTCGTCAGCCCTTGCCGTTGTGCTCCTCTTGCCGACGATTCTGAGACAGCTCACCCTCTCACTACCGTCAAGAGTCCTTGCTCCCCTCCTCCGTTTCGGTCTGCCGTATGTGCCGGCCGGACTTGCCACAATGATGATTCAGGTGATTGACAGGCCAATCCTCGAGGCGCTCACAGACAAAGCCACGGTTGGCATCTATCAGGCGAATTATCGCCTCGGAATATTCATGATGCTGATTGTCTCGATGTACGATTTTGCATGGCGTCCGTTTTTCCTTTCTCATGCTCGTGATACAGAAGCTAAGGAGCTCTTTGCCCGCGTGTTGACCTACTTCGTGCTCTTGATGGCAGCTGTGTTCTTAGTGTTGAGTTTCTTTCTCGAGAACATTGTCAAATGGCCGGTCTTCTGGGGACGTTCAATTCTTCCGGAGGCGTACTGGAGCGGTCTCGATATTGTACCGGTGGTGTTGCTGGCTTACGTGTTCCTTGGGATTTCGAACAACATGGTTGCCGGCATCTACATTGAAAAGAAAACACAACATCTTCCAGCCATTACATTCATTGGGGCGGCGGTGAACGTTGCGGCGAACCTCGCACTCATCCCGATCATAGGCATCATGGGTGCTGCTCTGGCAACTCTGATGAGCTATGCAGCCATGGCAACGGTGTTGTACTTCACCGTGCAGAAGTACTATGCGGTGAAATATGAGTTTGAACGGTTGGCGAAGATCGTCGTTGCCGCTGCAATTGTCTTCGGACTCTATCTTCTTGTGGAACTCGACTCGTTCGAGCTTGTATGGAAGGTAGCGCTGCTGATCCTCTTTGTCGTGATCATGCACTGGATGAAGTTCTTCCAGTCATCGGAGTTGAAACGTTTAGCGATGATATTTCGTCGGGGCACCACGAACAGGAAAGGATCCGACCTGCCGGTGGACATCGGCGCGTAATGGATTCTCACGCAGGAAATCGGTACTTTTGATGCAAGATGAATTGAAAGGGCGAGAGTGAATAGACGATTTGATATCAACAAGCCGATGCAGGTTGGCGGCCAGGCCGTGATCGAAGGGGTCATGATGCGTGCTCCGGGGATGATTGCTACAGCTGTGAGAAGGGCCAATGGCGAGATTACGGTGAAGAAGGACCCCTACGTATCTCTTGGGGAAAAGTACAGGTTCTTAAAGCTGCCGATTCTCCGGGGTGCCGTTGGGCTTGTTGAGATGATGGTCATCGGAATCAGGACGCTGAACTACTCCGCCGAAATCGCCATGGCGGACGCAGAACAAAAGGATACGAAGAACGGCAATGGACAACAAAGAAAAGCCTCGTCGGTACCGGACAGCGTCAAACTCGGTATGACCGTTGTGGTTTCCCTCTTAATCGGTGCTGCGATCTTCTTTGTCACTCCGCTGGTTGCCACCACTTGGCTCTTTGATATTGAACAGGATCCGTCTCTTTTCAACCTCATGGCTGGAGGAATTCGTATCGGGTTGCTCCTCGCATATCTTGGTCTTATTTCGCTGATGAAGGATATCAAAAGATTGTTCCAGTATCACGGTGCCGAGCATAAGGCGGTGTTCGCCTTCGAGTTTGGCGAAGAACTCGTGATCCCTGCCGCGGCAAAGCAGATCAGGTTCCATCCGCGGTGCGGAACGAGCTTCCTGCTGATTGTCATGTTTGTTTCGATCCTGCTGTTTAGCTTGCTCGATATGCTTCTCATCAATTGGTTGGGTGAGATAGATATTCTCATCCGGCTTGTCACGCACCTTCCGTTGATTCCAATCGTAGGGGGGATATCATATGAATTCATCAAGGCCTCGGCCAAGAGGAGTAACACTGCAATTGGAAAGGTCGTTGTTGCGCCTGGCCTGTGGCTCCAGAAAATCACTACAAAAGAACCTGACGAGAAACAGCTGGAGGTTGCTCTTGTTGCGTTGAGATGTGCGCTCGAGGAAGAACACGTTATTTCATCGCCCGTGTACTTGTATTCCGGAACGGAAGCGTCTCGTAACTGAATATGCTTGATCGATTAGAGAAAGTGAGGGAGCGATACGAAGAGATCACGAGATTATTGAGTGATCCTTCGGTAGTTGTAAACCAGGAACGGTTGCGGGAGCTGAGCAAAGAGCACAGTGACCTGACTCCCCTGATGAAGTCGTACAGGAATTACCGCAAGTTGAAGGATGAGTTGGAGGGACTGAAAGAGATTACGGAGACATCCTCCGAACCGGAAATGAAGCAGTTGGCCTACAGCGAGTTGAGTGAGACGAAGGAGAAACTTGCAAAGCTGGAAGGCGAGTTGAAGCTCCTCCTTATTCCGAACGATCCAAACGATACCAGAAACGTGATTGTGGAAATACGCGCAGGGACAGGTGGCGACGAGGCGGCGCTCTTTGCGGCCGATCTCCACCGGATGTACACGAGATTCGCAGAGAAACAACACTGGAAACTTGATTTGCTCGATATCAACGAAACAGGCATCGGAGGGATCAAAGATCTCTCCTTCTCACTCAGCGGCGAAGATGTATACGGAACCATGAAATATGAGAGCGGCGTTCATCGTGTACAGCGTGTTCCCGAGACCGAGACTCAAGGACGTGTTCACACATCCGCTGCTTCCGTTGCGGTCCTTCCAGAAGTTGAGCCTGTCGATGTCGAGATCAATCCGGCTGATATCGAGATGGATACATTCCGTTCCGGCGGAAAGGGGGGACAGAACGTTAACAAGGTGGAAACCGCGGTTCGCATCACGCACAAGCCGTCAGGGATCGTTGTTGTGTGCAGGCAGGAGAGGTCACAGTTTCAGAACCGTGAGCGCGCGATGAAGATGCTTCGTGCAAAACTGTATGAGAAGATGATCGAGAGTCAGGTGGGAGACGTGGACGCGCTGCGCAAGCAGATGGTTAAGCGTGGCGACCGGAGCGACAAGATACGGACCTACAACTTCCCGCAGAACCGCGTCACGGACCACCGGATCGGCCTTACGCTCTACAACCTCGCCGAGATAATCGATGGCAAGCTGGAGGATTTGATCGAGCAACTGAAGATTGCAGACAAGGCTGAGAAACTGAAGGCGGAGCACTAACAGGGTGTCGAAAAACGGAAGACTTGGGCGTCACGGACCACTCCGTGACGCAAACCGTGCACGAATTCGGTCATGGAATGGTCAATGACCGCCTTGCATTAGAGTTTTTCAACAGCCTGCTAAGACTTTTACGTTCCGT
The DNA here is from genome assembly GCA_016209805.1 of Ignavibacteriota bacterium. Taxonomy (GTDB): domain Bacteria; phylum Bacteroidota; class Ignavibacteria; order UBA10030; family UBA6906; genus JACQVJ01. Next base: position 240 of record JACQVJ010000179.1, on the reverse strand, counting down.
TCGGCTTGTCGATTTCGTTGGTTCGAACTTTTGCAAAGAAGTCTTTCAGCATACCGCTGCACTTCGCCTCCAACACACGGCTGACAAGCTCCACCCGGTGGTTCAATCGCTGATCCTGCACGATATTATACAGTGTTCCGCACGCCCCGGCCTTCGGGTCGAAAGCGCCGAACACAAGCTTTGGAATACGAGCGAGCACGATGGCGCCTGCGCACATCGCACATGGTTCAAGCGTCACGT
>JACQVJ010000186.1 GCA_016209805.1 Ignavibacteriota bacterium | reverse complement strand
GTCACGAGCTGCACACGCAGCCGAATGCACGGTGTATCCCCCGGATCTTGTTCTCTCTGCTGCCGCTCGGCGCAGAGCCATCGCCGTGTTAACCAGGGAACCATCTGTTCCCGTGTCTTAAGGTTGTTCACCACTTCAAAACCTCACATTCTTGGCGGAGTGGGTAACACTATTTCCAGGGATCAGTCCCTTCTCTCGTTCATTACTGTTCAGGTCATCGATCATGGTCGTTCCCTCTTTTGAGCCATCCAGGTAGCCAGTGTTCTTTAGTGAAACAAAAGTGCATCAATCAATACAAAAGGGGTCTCGCGTTGAGACCCCGGCAACACATCCATCACTACATAAAGGAACAATATCATGGAACGATTTCTCAAGCTTCTCGTTCTCACTGTTGCAACAACCACACTGAGCTTAGCCCAACTCAGCGGGTCAAAAACAATCGACAACACGCTACCGACAGGTGGTGACAACTACGCGTCCTTTACAGCCGCGATCGACTCATTGAACGCGGCCGGGGTTGGAGGCGGGGGGGTCACATTCAATGTGGTTGCAGGACAAACATTCACGGAGAATCCACCAGAGATTACGGCGACGGGAACTGTTACCGACCAGATAGTCTTTCAGCGGAGCGGCGCCGGAGCAAATCCGGTGATCATCCCCGCCGCGCCCGGTACCGTGGCTTCTTCCACGACGCTTGGTTCACACGGCGACGCCATCCTTGTCATCAACGGCGGCGATTATATAACGTTCGACGGCATCGATCTTCAGACCGATACCACATTCACGGGCGTTGGAATGATGGAATATGGGTATTATTTGAAGAAAGCATCCGGCGACGATGCCCCAAAGAACATTACACTACAAAACTGTTCCGTAGCGCTGAACAAAGCTGCCATCTATTCGTTCGGAATCTACGTGTCGAACATCTCGGGGACAGCGACCGTTACGGTGACCTCAACAGGCGGCCGAAGCGAGAACATCAAACTGTACAACAACGCAATCTCGAATTCCTATGGGGGAATTCAGTTGCGAGGGTTCAATCATACGGTTGACCCGCGTGACTTTTATGACACCAACATTGAGGTTGGGGCGCCGGGGAACGGCAACTCCATTTCAAACTATGGTGGTGGTGCAAACACGACGTACGGTGTGTACGCTATCTACCAGGATTCACTTGGTGTGAGAAACAATACCATTTCCGGCGGTGATGGAACGACTACAACTCACTACGGTGTCTTTGTCTCGACAGGTATCAATTCAGAAGTCGACGTCGACAGCAACACCATATCGATCACTAATAATTCAACGACGTCTCAGGTCACGGGAATCAGTTTCCAGACGGGGGCCACAACCGGCACGTCAAACACGCAAAGCATCACCAACAACTCAATAACGATTGACAGACCGTCCGCGACTACGGGCGTGACGTATTTCGTCTATTTCACAACCAACTATCCCTTGAATCTCATCGTGGCGAACAACACGATTGGGAGCAGCACAATCCCGAGCACCGGTGCGGTCTATGGTATCTATCAAATCAGTAATCCGGTAAACTATTACGTTCAGAACAATACCATCAGTAGCATATCGCGCACATCGACAACAAGCACGACGTCATTCTATGGCATAAGTGTCTCGTCCATCTCCACCGCGGCAAACACGGAGATCAGTGGAAATACCATTCACACACTATCCAGTGGCGGTAGTTCCGGTGATGTCGGAGGCATCAATGCGGCGTCGGGAATTGAATACAGAATCTTCAATAACAATATCTATAACCTCAGTTGTGAAACAACATCCGGTGGCGTGTTCGGCATTACAAAGAGCGGCACAACGCCGAACACCTACATCTACAACAACTTCATCTCCGACCTCAAGACGCCATCCTCGACCGCCACGAACACCGTGATCGGCTTGAACCTTACCGCGGGGACGAGCATCTACGCGTTCTACAACACGATCTTCCTGAACGCAACCAGCACCTCCACAACGACATTCGGAACGTCGGGAATCTATACTTCCACAACACCCACGGTTGATCTGCGGAACAACGTCGTGGTGAATCTTTCCGATCCCGGGCCGACGGGTGGAGCGACAGTTGCATACCGACGGTCAAGTGCGACGCTGACAACGTACGCAAGCGAATCGAACAACAATGATTTCTACGTGAACGCGGCGGCTGGCGTGCAACGATACTTCTACGCTGAGGGCACAGGCGCCGGCGTCACCAACGCGGACTCGTCGCTCTTTGACTTCCAGAACCGCGTAGCGCCGAGAGATGCGAATTCGATTGCCGAGAATCCTCCCTTCGTGAACGCGTCAACACCACCATACGATCTCCACATTAATCCGGCAACTCCCACGCAATTGGAAAGCGGTGGCACACCGATCACCACTCCAATAGCCGTCGCCAATGATTATGATGGAGATACGCGCAACGCCACTACGCCGGACATCGGTGCGGACGAATTCACCGGAACCGGCGCTGACCTGACGCCCCCAGCAATCTCTTACACGCAGCTTGGGAACGTCCTGCCGGCAACAGAGCAAACACTTTTTGCCACGATTACAGATCCTTCCGGTGTGCCCACCGCCGGGATTGGACTGCCGGTGGCCTACTGGAAGATCAACTCCAGCGGAACGTACGTCGGAGCGACTGCAACGTATACTGGGAGCAACCAGTTCTCATTCACCTTCGGCGCAGGAACGGTAGCCGGCGACACGGTGTACTACTACGTTGCAGCGCAGGATAGCCTCAACAACGTAACCGTAACTCCATTAGTGGGAGCGGGAGGTTTCACTGCCAATCCACCGGCTGCATCTACTCCGCCGACAAGCCCTGCCAGTTATGGAGCGCGACCCGCATTTGCGGCTGGAACATATACAGTCGGAACATTGTCTGGTCAGTATGCATCGGTAAAGGCGGCGTTTGATAGCATCAACGCATCAATTCTGACCGGTGATGTGACTCTGTCGGTATTGAATGAGGGGACGACTGAAGCGACAACGGCAACGCTTGAAGAAGTGAGCTACGGTGCAGGCGGACCGTATTCAATCACCATCAAACCGGCTTCAGGTGCGTCGCCAACGATAACAGGCGACCTGTTCGGGTTCATCCTGAGATTCAACGGGGCGGACAACATCACGATCGATGGCTCGAATTCTGGTGACGGCTCTCAGAACATGACAATCGTGAACACTACGCAAACGACGAACTCAGGGGCGATCTGGATATCAAGTCTTGGTGTGGACGCCGGAGCAAGCGATATCACTATCAAGAATTGCAATCTCGTTGCGGGTCGGGCCGACACCAACAACACGTTCGGTGTGTTTGCGGCGGGCCAGACCATCACGAGCACAGGTACGGGAGCACACAACAACAACCTCGTTATCGAAAACAATGTGTTCACGCGTTCCCGCTTCGCAGTCTACTCACGCGGTGTTGCAACGACAGGCATTCAAACGGGCCTTGTCATTCGGGACAATAGTGTGGGATCGGATTCGGCGGGGTACGAAGTGAGCTACCGCGCCATCGATATTGGCAACACCGACAGCGCGGTGGTGATGGGTAACGTCATCT
>JACQVJ010000185.1 GCA_016209805.1 Ignavibacteriota bacterium | reverse complement strand
CGGCGGTATTATCTATTTCTTTCCTGAGTGGATCGATCCAGATTTGGCCAAGCTGAAGTCGTCGACGACCGTCCCCTTTTTCAAGAACCTCGAGTTCGACTTCGACTATTTCTATGTGCCCATGGTCGTCTTTATCATCGCTGCGACCTCCAATGCTGTGAACCTGACAGACGGACTCGATGGTCTGGCGATTGGCACCGTGGGGATCGTCGCGCTTACTCTTGCCGTGATCAGCTACATCTCCGGCAACGCCATTGTCAGCAACTATTTGACCATTCCGTTTCTGCGTGGCAACGGTGAGTTGGCGGTCTTTTGTGCTGCGATGGTTGGTGCATCGCTTGGCTTTCTCTGGTTCAATGCTTATCCCGCGCAGGTGTTCATGGGAGATACGGGTTCGCTTGCATTGGGTGGTGCAATCGGTGCGCTCTGCGTGCTGATCAAGAAGGAACTTCTCCTGCCGACACTCGGAGGGATCTTCCTGGCGGAGACCATGTCCGTGATTGTTCAACGAATGTATTTCAAGTATACGCGCCGAAAGTACGGGGCAGGAAGACGCGTACTGAAGATGGCGCCGCTGCATCATCATTTTGAAATGCTTGGTTGGCCGGAGCCGAAAATCGTCACACGATTCTATATCGTTGCCATCCTCATGATGATTGTCAGTCTGGCGACGTTCAAGGTAAGGTGATCACAACGGACGGGCTCGGTCAGGATGAATTGAGAAAGAAAAAAGTCACCGTGATTGGTGGTGCACGCAGCGGGTTGGCTGTTGCCAAGCTTCTTAAGTCGACCGGGGCACTTGTCTTTCTCAGTGACAAAGCACCGCGGGAAAGCATGCAACAAACCACGGAAGAGTTGGAACGGGATGATATTGCATACGAGTTCGGTGGCAATACACAGAAAGCCCTCGATTCCGATACGATTGTGCTGAGCCCGGGTGTTCCTCTGGACATCCCGATTGTGAAGGAAGCACAAGCGAGGGGAAAGAAAGTTGTAGGCGAGATTGAGGTAGCGAGTTGGTCCTGCAGGGCACCTATCGTGGCCGTGACGGGGACGAATGGTAAGACGACAACAACAGCATTGTTGGGTAGGATATTTGCCGATGCAGGCAGGCCTTCGGCAGTAGCCGGGAATATCGGCACAGCATTTTCACAAATTGTGAAAGGCCTTGATGACCGGAGCACGGCAATTCTGGAGATCAGCAGTTTCCAGCTCGACACGATCGCAACGTTCAGGCCGAAGGTGGCGGTGCTCTTGAACATTACGCCTGACCATCTCGATCGGTATGGGCACTCGTTTGAGAAGTATATCGCGTCCAAGTGCAGGGTCTTTGAAAACCAGATACAAGATGACACAGTTGTTTACAATTTTGATGACGACATCGTGCGGGGGAACGTCGAAACGCGAGTTCACGCTTCCGTTCGGAAGCTCTCGTTCAGTTTGAGGCACCAAGTTGCTGAGGGCGCGTTCGTTCACAAGGATGAATTGCGTGTCCGATTTGGTGATAAAGAAACGATGATTGTTGGTGTTGACGACATAAGCATCAAAGGAAGTCACAATTTGATGAATGCAATGGCCGCAGCCCTTGCTGCAAAGGTGATGGGGATCCCGACGGCGTCGCTGCGCGCAACGCTGAAAAACTTTAAGGGGGTCGAGCATCGCCTTGAGTTTGTTCGGGAAGTACATGGAGTGACATATGTGAACGATTCCAAGGCAACCAACGTGGATTCAGTATGGTACGCCCTGCAGAGTTTCTCAAAACCAATCGTTTTGCTACTCGGAGGACAGGACAAGGGGAATGATTACACACGACTTGTGGACATTGTGCGCAAGCATGTAAAGTCAATCGTTGCAATCGGCGAGTCGGCGGATAAAGTGGCGCGAGCGTTCAGCGCAGTAACTCCGGTCAGGATGGCTGACTCGATGGATGATGCCGTGAAACTTGCCGCTGCGCTTGCGTCACCCGGTGAGGTCGTTCTTCTCTCTCCGGCCTGCGCTTCATTCGATTGGTTTGAGAACTACGAGCACAGGGGGAGAGTGTTCAAAGAATTGGTTGCAAAACTGTAAAGCCCGATGCCTTCACAACGAAACCATATCGATCTGACCACACTTATTTGCGTTCTCACGCTGATGGTGCTCAGTGTGGGGGTTGTCTACAGCGCCAGCGCAAGCTGGGCCCAGGAGAAAATGGGCTCAAGTGATGGAATGCTCAATATCCACGCAGCGAAAATCTTGATTGGGTTCCTGGCTATATTTGTTTTTATGAATATCAATTACAAACTCT
>JACQVJ010000175.1 GCA_016209805.1 Ignavibacteriota bacterium | reverse complement strand
GTCTTGATAGTCGAAGACGAGAAAGACATCAGGATGCTGTTGGCGTTCATGTTCGAAGGTGAGAAGTTCAGAGTATTCCAGGCAACGGATGGACAGTCGGCGATGGATCTGTTCACTGCAGAGATGGAGAGGATCGACCTCCTGGTTACGGATCTGGGTCTGCCAAAGCTCGGGGGCGTCGAGCTCATTCAGAAGGTGCGTGCAGCAAAACCATCGATCAGGATTATTGGATCCAGTGGCTTCGGTAAGAAGAACATCCACGAAGAGGTTCTCAACGCAGGGGGCGATTTGTTTATTTCCAAACCCTATGTTGCCACTGAACTTATCAGAGCTGCGAAGCAACTGCTGCAATGGGCCGACGAATAACATGGAAATAGGAGCAACACAATGAAATCATTCACAGAATACCTTTGGTTCAATACAAAAACCCATCGCGAGTATATCAACATATCCGACCAGGTGCAGGAGATTGTCGCGCGCAGCGGAATCCAGGAAGGAATGGTGCTCGTCTCGGCGATGCACATCACGGCAGGTGTGTATGTGAACGACGCGGAAGAGGGACTAATTCAGGACATCGATGAATGGTTGGAGCGCATTGCTCCATTCAATCCGAATTATCGTCATCATCGTACCGGAGAGACGAACGGCGATGCCCATTTGAAGAGTCTCGTCATCCACCACGAAGTGATTGTTCCTATCACCAAAGGGAAACTCGACTTCGGTCCCTGGCAGCAGATCTACTACGCAGAGTTTGACGGACAGCGAAGAAAACGGGTGATCGTGAAGGCCATTGGAGAGTAACTCCGTTGCTTGACATTCGTATCATCGTTCTGTAGATTTTTTTCGGTGATGCCCGATATGGTTCGTCACGGGCTACGTTGAAAAAGGAAAACACATGAAGAAAATTATCGGTGTAGTAGTGCCAATCGTTGTGTTCCTGTGCGTGGGAACGCTGGCGATCGCTCAGGGACGTCAGCCGCTGGATTCACTGGACATTTTAGTTGATTACGCGCGATTCCGGGGGGATGACAACAATTTGTACATTGAGGTGTATTATTCGTTCTCACAGCGTGGCCTCACGTACACGGCAGATGCGGAGGTGGCAAAGGCCGGAGTTGATCTCACTGTCATCATTACACTCAGGGATTCCGTTGTGTATGCAGATCGCTGGATTGTGCCTCACACAGCAAACGCTGTGGCTTCGCTCCCTGAGGCACTCAATCTTGTAAGTGTCTCCAATATGATGCTTGGGGAAGGACATTATAGGCTGCAGGTCCTTGGTCGCGACGTGAACAATCCTGCCCGTATGGATAGTGTTACGATGCCTTTGAACGTCAAAATGCTGACCACGGAGAAAGAGGTCCTGAGTGATGTGGAGTTTGCTTCCAACATCACTCGTGGGACAAAAGGATCGCCTTTCTATAAGAACACGCTGGAGGTCATCCCCAATGTAAGCGGCATCTACAGTGAGAGCCAGAGATGCTTTTACTATGTTGAGGCGTACAACCTCCTTGCCGGTACAGATAGGAGCGACTATCTCGTCAAGACCTCGGTGTACGATGCCATCGGCAGGGAAGTCATTTCACGGGAACGGCCCAAGAAGCGCACAGGCGAGTCGAGTGTGCTTGTTGATGAGCTTGACGTGGGGAGATTACGGAGCGGAACCTACACACTTTTGATCTCGCTTCTGGATTCATCAAAAGTAACGATGACAGCAACGGGAAAAAAGTTCTTTGTCTACAACCCTGCGCTCGGAATCGATTCGACCATGTTGTCGGTCGCATCGGGATCGCGGGTGAATATGTACTCTGTCATGGAAGAACCGGAGATGGATCGCGAGTTCCAATGGTTGAGGTATGAGGCGCTCGACACTGAAAAGGATCAGTTCAAAGCGCTGAAGGGTGTTGACGCAAAAAGAAAATTCCTTTCTGATTTCTGGAATCGCCGCGAGCCCGGTCTTCGTGACCTCTACCTGGAACGTGTTACGCACGCGAATGAAAATTTCCGTGTGCTTGGACGCGAGGGCTACCGGTCCGACCGGGGCAGGGTATTTGTCATGTACGGCCCACCCGACGATATCGACCGACACCCGAATGAAGCGGACACGCGACCGTATGAAGTTTGGACGTACAACAACATCCAGGGGGGAGTTTACTTTGTGTTTGTTCTGCGTCAGGATGGCGGCGACTACGAGCTTGTGCATTCAACTCACAGGAATGAGCTGCACGACGAGAATTGGGGTCGGTACGCGCGAACAAACTGATTGTCGGGACAGTCAAGTCATTGAGGGGCACGCTCTTTCTTCGTGACACTATTGGAAGGTGAGGCGGATGCTGTGCGGCTTCCATCAACTTGTCACCATCGCGTTTCTTTTCCAGTTGTACAACCCACCACGGTTGGTCGGACATCCTTCTTCCGGTCATTCCAACTCTCTACAGAACGATTCAACAGGCACGTGGTTTACGAGAGAGCCATTGCCTACGCCGAGGCAGGAGGTGGCGCATGCTTTCCTCAACGGGCAGGTCTACGTCCCCGGCGGCCTCGCGAGCGGTGGCATAGGCACAGGCCTCGTCGAGGCGTTCGAGCCTACGACCAATGCATGGATAACTGTTGCGCCCCTTCCTGAGCCGCTGCACCACATCGCATTTGCAGCAGCGAATGGAAAACTCTACGTACTCGGCGGTTACACAGGGAACCTCTTTGTTCCCACGAACCGCGTGTACGAGTATAGCCCAGACTCGAATCAATGGGTACAGAAAACTCCAATGCCTGTTGCACGGGGCGCGCATGTGGCAGTTGAATACGGTGGAAAGATCTACGTGATCGGCGGAGTCCAGAGCGGTGCCGGCGCGGTGACGAGGAACGATGTCTACGATCCGATCGCCGATGCCTGGCAAAACCTGGCCGACATGCCTACTGCCAGAGAACACCTTGCCGCTGCTGCGATCGATTCTCTTATCTATGTGGTCGGTGGAAGGGTTGGAGCGAACAACACCAATGCGTTCGAAGCCTATTCCCCTGCTTCAAACACATGGTACACACGGGCAAACATGCCAACGGCCCGAAGCGGACTGGCGGCCGCAGCTCTTGGCGGACGACTCTACGCATTCGGCGGCGAGATTCCTGGGGTCTATCCACAGAATGAAGAGTACAACCC
>JACQVJ010000174.1 GCA_016209805.1 Ignavibacteriota bacterium | reverse complement strand
CGCCTGCGCCGCGATCACGGTGTTCTCTCCGATCGTCACATTGTGCGCAACCTGAATCAGGTTGTCAAGCTTCGCGCCTTTCTTGATGATTGTCTCTCCCATCGTCGCACGATCAACGGTACAGTTGGCACCGATTTCCACATCGTCCTCGATCACCACAATCCCAAGCTGCGGAATCTTCTCGTACGTTCCATCGGGTTTCGGTGCAAAGCCAAATCCATCGCTCCCGATTGTTGTCCCCGAATGGATAATCACCCGCGCACCGATCTTGCACCGCTCCCGCACTGTCATATTATGGTAGAGTAAACTCCCTGCTCCGACTTCCACATCATCACCGATCACGACACCGTGGCCGATCATCGCGTTATCACCGATGCGGCAGCGCTCGCCAAGCACAGCGTTCGCGCCGATCCGGACATCACGTCCGAGCAGCGCCGATGCAGGGACAATTGCACTCTGATGAATACCGGGTGGGAGTGGATCGACCGGAGGATTGAATATCTGAAGGACTCGAAGGAAGGAGGAGTAGGGATCGTTTACCCGGAGCAATGTCGGGCTTGTGTCGCCACCGTTCTCATACTCACTCTTAAGATCTTTTCCCACGATGACTGCCGAGGCGCGCGTGGTTTCCAGGTACTTGCCGTATTTTGGATTTGCAATGAATGTAATATCACCCTCGCCCGCCTCTTCGATCTTTGCCACACGCTGAATCTCTCTTCGCTCGTTTCCCACAATCTCCGCGTCCAGCACTGCAGCGATTTCACGGAGCTTCATACTTGGCCTCTTGGTGAGCGGCGCTATTTGCCGAAGGACTGCATACGACCGAGCACCCTTTGCGTCAGGTCGTTCTTCTCGTTTGCATACAAGAGAAGAATTTCGCCGCTCTTGTCGAACACATAATCGTACCCATCCTCCTTGGCTATCTCTTCCAGTACCTGGAAGATCTTGTTCTGGATGGGCTTCATGATTTCGTTCTGTTTCTGGAAGAGCTCACCGTTCTGTCCGAACTTCTTGTTGCGGAAATCGGCAATGCTCTGATCCAGCTCGCGCAACTCCCGCTCGGCATCGGCACGCGACTGGTCGGTGAGGATGAGCTTCTTCTTGTCGTACTCGTCGAATTTGCGTTTCCATTCCGTCTGCATCTTTTGCAGGTCGCCTTCCCACTGGCTCACCATCGCATCAAGCGATCGCTGCGCATCGACGGCTTCGGGGAGTGCCTGCATGATTGCCTCGGAATTGACATGGCCGACCTTCGTCTGTGAACATACAACACCTGCAAAGAGAACCAGCAGCATCAATGTTACGTACCGCCCCATACGTTCGTCCTCCGTTCGAATAAAGTGGATCACTTGCCGCGCTTGAGTTTGTCAATGACTTTGAAGGTCAGGTCATTGGCCGGATCGCCGTACAGAAGCACGCGCACCTGGTCTGTCTGATCGAACACAAAACCGTATTTCTCTTCCTTTGCAACACGCTCAATGGCTTTTAGAATCTTGTCCTTGATGGGGTTCAGTATTCTCTCCTGCTGCTTTGCAAGCTGACCGTCGTTGCCGAGCTGTTCCTGCCGGTACATATTGTATTTCTGTTCCAATTCCAGTATCTCTTGCTGTGCAGACTTCTTTGCAGCCTCGGTCATCAACCCCTCTTTCTTCTGATACTCATCGTACCGTGCCTGGAGCTCCTTCTGCTTTGCTTCCAGCGTGTCCTGAATCGGCTTGACGATTGCATCAAGCCTCTTCTGCGCATCCTGCGCTTCCGGAATCTCCTGGAATATCTTGGCCGAGTTGACAAATCCCAAGCGCTGCGTTTGTGCATTGACCGAAATGGCAGCGCAGAGAATAGTGGTGAAGACTAAAAGGATCGCGTTCCTGTTCACATTGACCTCAACGATAATGATTGATATGGAGAAAAAAGGGGCAGAGCAATCAGAAGCCTCTGCCGAAGACGAAATGGAAATTCCAGCCATCCGGCTTGCCATCCCGCGGGAAGACGTCATCAAATCCGAAGCCATAGTCGAACCCGATCATACCGATGGGGTTAATAAGCAAACGTGCACCGAACCCGGCCGATCTCTTCAGGTCGAAGAAGTCCGCCTTCGACAATGACTCATATACGTTGCCACCCTCCGCAAAGCCAAGCACATAGATCGGGATCGGGTTGAGAGCCAGTGCAAGGCGCAACTCGGCAGTCTGTCGTGTCATCGCCCTACCACCCACGATGTTGCCGAACTCGTTGCGCGGACCTACAGCCTGGTCGTCATACCCGCGCAATGGAGTAGTCGCGACAAAACCAAGGCCGGTGCCACCCATGAAGAACAATTCGATTGCCGGAATGGGCGCCTCATCCCTGTAGAAGTCGGACACATATCCGTACTGGGATCCGAGGTAGAGTGCGATGCGGCTGCTGCCAAACATCGGCACGTACCACTCCGAATTGAACAGCCACTTGTGGAAGTTGATGGTTCCGGGAAGCAGCGGGCCACCAGAAATCTGAATTGATAACGAGACGTTCGAGCCGAACGTTGGAAAAATCGGGTTATCAGTACTGTTGCGCGAAATGATTTGCGTTACACTGACCTGACTGTATCGTCCAAGGTTCTGCAAGCCGCGTGGGTCCTCACGCACGTTGCTGTGTTGCGCGTTCAGAATCCAGTCACCGCGGAAATAATCATCGGGCCATCTGAATCTGCGCCCAATGCGAACCGAGCCGCCGGTCTGCTGGATGTCATAAATATACTGCTGGCGTGTATCGAACACACTCACGCCAAGGAGAGTCGGCTGGTTAAACAGCCATGGCTCGGTAAAGCTCAGGCTGAACGTGCGAAACCTCGCCCCCTCACCGAACTGCCATTCGAAATTTAGTATCTGTCCGGCACCACCTGAAAGCGGTTCGCTGATGGAGAAGTTGTTGATCGTAAAACCGAGAGCGCCGGTGACGCCGAATGCGCCGCTGTAACCGACGGACGCATTGATGTTGTCACTCGATTTCTCTTCAACTTCATAAGTAAGATCAACCGTTTTCCCATCGGGAAGCAGGTTGTAATCCGGCTTGATCTTCTCGGGGTTGAAATAGTTAAGCTGGGCAAGCTGACGGACACTGCGCATGATTGCAGCCCGGCTGAAGAAATCGCCCGGCCGCGTGTAGAGCTCGCGGCGGATCACTTTGTCCCAGGTCTTCGTGTTTCCCTTGATCCGTACGTGGCCGATCTGGAACTTGTTCCGTTCGTAGACCTTGATGTTGATGTCAATGCTGTCTTCTGCAACCCGGGTTTCCACCGGCTCAATATTGAATGTCAGATACCCATTGTCGAGATAGAGAGAAGCGACATCCGTCTGCGCTTCGTTGCCACGCAGGTTCTGCTCGAACTTTTCCGCGTTATAGATCTCTCCGGACTGTATGTTCAGGCGCTCATTCAGCACGGTGTCCGAGTAGACGGTGTTCCCCTCCCAGGTGATGTTCCTGATCTTGTACTCCGGCCCCTCGTACACCTGTATCAGGATGCTCATCTCCGTCTTATCCTCGCTGTACCAGATGGAATCTCCGAGAATCTGCGCGTCGCGGTAACCGTTCTTCTTGTAGTACTGAACGATCAACTTCTTATCTTCTTCAAACTTCTTTCTGTCGAACCTGTGCGATGAGAATATCTTCCACCACCGCTTCTCGGAAGTTTCCTTCATTTCACCGCGCAGGTCTCCCTCGTCGAAAGCCTGGTTTCCGTTGAACATGATGTGAGCGACCCTCACGTCAGTTCCTTCATCAATGTCGATCTTCAGGACAACGCGGTTCTTGTTGGTGTCGACCGGCTCTGTCGTTACCTTGATGTCGGCAAGCAGGAACCCGTCTTCCTCATACAGCTTCTTGATCTCTTTTTGAATCCTCGTAAGATCGTGGGGCGGCACAACCTGTCCGCGCACAAAGCTGACCTTCTTCATGATGTCGTCTTCGTCGATTGCATCCTGCCCGTTGATTTCAGCTCGCTCGTATCGGGGCAGCTCGCTGACTTTGACAATCAGATAGACTCCATTACCGACCTTCCGATCGATGGCAATCTGAACGTCGGAGAACAGGCGAAGCGACCAGAGTCGCCGGATTGCCTGACCAATTTGGTCTCCGGGGTGCACAATCTCGTCCCCAATTTTCAGACCGGTGTTCGCAATAACAGCCCCGGGATCTGCAGTGGAATTGCCCTCGACGGAGATACCGAGGATTTTGTAGACTTCTTGATGCTGAGAACGCTGGGCGAACAGATGAGACGTGCACACGACCAAACCAATCCCCACAATCCCCAACACCAACACTAATCGATTCATCGCTATGGTCCTGTCACACTCTTGATAAGCCGGTTCAAGGTTCCGCCCTTCGAGCCATTGCTCTTGATCTGTTCGCTGACCATGCCGAATCGTCGCTCTCGTTGCTGATAGTCCCGGATGGCTGCATACAACTCGTCCCGCCGGAAGGCAGGCCAGAATTTGGGAGTGATGTAGATTTCGGAATACGCAAGCTGCCACAAGAGGAAATTACTGATGCGGAACTCGCCGCTTGTTCGGATTAGCAGGTCAGGATCGGGAATGTCTCCGGTCGATAAGTACGAAGCGACAAGTTGCTCGCTGATCTGGTCTTCAGGAAGCTTGTTTGCTTTCGCGTCTTCAACCAGACGCTTGATCGCCCGCGTCAGGTCCCATCGACCACTGTAGCTGAGTGCAAGAATCAGTGTCAGACCGGTATTGTCCTTGGTCTTCTGGATATCTTCGAGAAGCTCGTTCTGCACTTCAACCGGCAGGGCCGAAATCTCTCCGATTGTCTGAAGACGCACATTGTTTGTGTGAAGACGGTCGGTTTCGTCCTTCAACGCTTTGAGAAGAAGTCGCATCAGGAGTGAAACTTCCTCCTTGGGGCGCTTCCAGTTCTCAGTCGAGAAAGCGTACAGCGTCAGGTACTCGACTCCAAGCTGACCACATGCCTCTACCGTATCACGGACCGACTCGACACCTTCGCTGTGACCTGCGATGCGAGGCATGCTCCGCTGCTTCGCCCAACGGCCATTTCCGTCCATGATGATCGCGATGTGGCGCGGGATTTCGCCAGTGCGCCGCAGCTTCTCCTGCACTTCTCTATCTTCACCGGTTGCCTGCCCTGAATACTTCGGAGCTTGCCCCGAATGTTTCGGGGCTGGCCCCGAATGTTTCGGGGCTGGCTGAGGACCTTTCGCCAAAGGCTGGACTCTCCCGTTCGTAGTCAATGGTTGATCCTTTACCACCTGAATTGTGCAAAAATCTAACTGATTTTTGTTCGAAAGTCAAGGTAACGAAAAGCGGGCAAAGCCCTTTCGCGGATCCAAGTGAGGACAAAATCGCACTCTTAGCGCAACTCGTTGGCATTCCCGGTGAAGAAGTAGGAAACGGTGGGAGAGCCTTCGAGGAGGGAGGGAGTACAAACGAATCGGGACAATTCTCTTTTAGTTCGTTGACCGGCAGGTGAGGTAAAGAGCAATCCCAACGCGTAGGGCGACGAGTCTCGTCGCCCACAGTCTCCAAAACTCTCTGTTGGTCGAGCAGGCTCCTCGACCTTACATCAGTCCGATTGAAGTGCCATTGCGACTG
>JACQVJ010000173.1 GCA_016209805.1 Ignavibacteriota bacterium | reverse complement strand
GATCCAGACTCCGCAGGGGTTCAGGTACGATGTCCTCATGAGGGCACACAAAGCTGCCAGGAAATCGCGGTTCATCGGAACTGACGAAGCGTCGCTGGTGGAGCGTGTGAGGTTTCCTGTGAGGATTGTCGAAGGAGAGAATACGAACATTAAGATCACCACGAAACTCGACTTGCAACTTGCCGAGCTTCTGCTGAAAAGATGATAGGGTCGAAAGCCTCCCGGCGTTGTTTGCGTTCATGTCGCCAAGTTTGTCGAAAACCATCCATTATGACCTTGTTCAAACCCTTGCAACTCGCTTGTGATTTGTATATCTTGTAACCCAAGTTTTGCGGCTGTCCAAAAAGTCATTGCGACGCAATCTGACACAAACCCGCAATGACTCAGGCGCTACTTTTTGGTTAGCCTCAATCACGTGAGAAAAAAAGGATGACATGCTGCCAATTGCAATCATTACGGTACTGAGCTACCTTGTCGGGTCCATACCGACGAGCATTATCGTTGCGAGGGCGAGGCGGGGAATTGACATACGCCATCACGGGAGCGGCAACGCTGGCGGAACGAATGTCATCCGCGTTCTCGGGTGGAAGGCGGGCCTCCTTGTTATCCTTCTTGATATGGCGAAGGGTCTCCTCGCGACGATGGTCATTACCCGTCTGATGTACGGACCGTTTCCATTTGAGAATGTTACGCCGTTCGACGACTTCACGCTCGTCCAGATCATTGCAGGGTGCGCAGCCATCCTTGGGCATGTCTGGACGCTCTTTGCAGGATTCAAAGGAGGGAAAGGGATTGCTACCGCTGGTGGCATGCTCATTGGTGTTGCTCCTGTGGAGGTTGCTGTGTCCCTCGGGATCTTCGCCATCGTTTTCCTCATCTCACACTACGTCTCGCTCGGTTCGCTGAGTGCTGCGGTCGCGTTTCCGTTGACCATGTTCTTCCGCGAGAATGTCTTTATGGTGGACATAGAGGGGTACCACACGCTCATCTATTTCAGTATTGGCATTTCGTTGTTGATCATCTTCACCCACCGATCGAACATCAGACGGTTGGTTGAGGGGAGGGAGAACAGGATCACCAGGATCCCGCTCTTCGGCAAGTAGAAGCTTTTCCCTCGCGTCATCGACTTCGTTCGTCAAAAGCTATGCGCATTGCCGTCCTCGGTGCAGGGAGCTGGGGAACCACCCTCGCAATCCTGCTGGCAAACAACTCCCATGATGTGTCGCTCTGGTCGTACGATGAACACTACACCGAGCTGATTCAGACAACCCGCGAGAATCCCTCATTCCTTCCGGGCATCCGCATCCCCGAGACCATTCATGCAACGAGCAACCTTGAGGAGGCTGTACAAGGCCGTGAGATGATTGTCGGGGCCGTTCCCTCCCAATACTTCCGCAGTGTTGTGTCGCACCTGAAGAACATGCCCCTGAACCTTTCGGTTGTGGTGAATGTTGCCAAAGGCATCGAGAACGGAACACTGATGACAATGTCGGAAATGCTTCTCGATATACTGCCATCACTTTCTTCAGGCAACATTGCCACTCTGTCGGGTCCCAGCCATGCAGAGGAAGTCAGCAGAAAAATTCCGACAACGGTGGTTGCGGCGTCCACAGACCCTTCGACGGCGAAGCTTGTCCAGGAGGTGTTCATGACGCCATACTTCCGGGTATACATGAGCTCTGACCTGCGCGGAGTTGAGCTTGGCGGGGCATTGAAGAACGTGATTGCGATTGCTGCGGGCATTATCGACGGTGCGGATCTTGGCGACAACACAAAAGCTGCCGTCATGACACGGGGGATTGCCGAAATAACACGGCTTGGCGTTGCAATGGGGGCACACGTACGCACGTTCTCCGGACTCTCCGGTATCGGCGACCTGATGGTGACATGCATGAGTCGGCACAGCAGAAACCGATATGTTGGTGTCGAGATAGGGAAGGGGAGAAAGCTGCCAGAGATCCTTGCCGAGATGGTAATGGTGGCGGAAGGTGTTGCTACCACTCAATCGGCATTCGATCTAGCGCAGCGGGTTGGTGTCGAGGTGCCGATCATCGCTGAAGTGCATAAGATTTTGTTCGAGGAGAAAGATCCGCTCAAAGCCTGCTACGACCTCATGACGCGCGATCCCAAGGGGGAGATTTAGGGCTTTTCTGGTGTTCGCATCGCCTTGACGAAGAACTTGATTGTGAAGAACGTGACGATTGCCCAGGTGGTCAACATGGTAATGACTGCCGCTGTGGTCATAAAGTACACTCCGTGGGTGTTCGTTTGATGTGAGGAGATGATTTCAAGGGGAGGGGAAAGCGCTGCCGCACATCTTTGCGTCATGTTTCTGCTGCATCTCAATTCGACGATAAGACACGATCAGATGTGCGGCGACCACTGAATAACGATTCCCCGTTTGGCAAGACGTGACTTTCCTGCAGTGTTGCGCAAAGGAGTTCACGTTCTTAGCCGATGAGAAGCTTGAGGATGATGAGGAGTCCAAAGACTCCGATGACGAACATGAAAATGATGAATGCAATTCGAGCTCCGGATTGCGGCTTGTTTTCCACTGTCGGTTGGTGTGCCATTGCGATGCTCCTACATATATTTATGAATGATTTTAACAATGACGTAACCCGTCAGCGCCACTACTAATGCCCGTGCGAGCACGCCGGTCATTCTATCGACAAACCTCGAAGGCGTTTGTGTTTCTGTGCTGTCCGAGGACTGGTCGCGAGTATCCACAAAAATTCCTCCTGAGTGGTGAATGCAAACGAAACGGGTTAACGTGACTAATGGACGCTTCAGATGTTGGAAGTTCTGAAGTTCCTTGTGAGGCGCGATGAACGGATGACTAAAGCCGAGAAGAGGTGGTTTGAGTGTAAACGAAGTGAGAGGCCAGCGTTATTGCTTCGTCAACCGAGGCGACCGGGTGAGTGAAACAAAACCCTGACCTTGGGGGATTGGAACGATTGAGGAGATGATCACTTGCCGATTGAGGTATTTCCTGCGGATGCTTTGAAGGTTGGGTTACGATGACAACGAGATAGGCCTGCTCGTTGGTGAGTTGCTGCTGGGTTTGCTTAGAGGTGGGGGAATCATCTTCCCATATTGATACCAGCGATAGTGAAAAAGTCAGCGCACCAGCGAGAAGGATGGAAACTACTCCGTTCTGCCGTGCAAGATACGATACTATGCCTTTTCGTGTTCTCATATGGTGGCAGAAGATATGAGGTTCGGCCGTCAATTACAATTGAGGCCTGGTTAATAAATGTTAAGGATGAAAAAAGGCCGCCCGGTATCTCGTGGCGGCCTTTCTATCCCTCGGTCCAAGTTTTGATCAAACAAGAAGCGGTGCAATTACAAGGGAAACGACCGACATCAGCTTGATAAGAATGTTCATTGCCGGACCTGATGTGTCTTTGAAGGGATCTCCGACCGTATCGCCGACAACAGCCGCCTTGTGAGCGTCTGATCCTTTCTTCTCTCCTTCAATCTCGCCTTTCTCAATTGCTTTCTTCGCGTTATCCCACGCACCTCCGGCGTTAGCCATCATCAAAGCGAGAAGCACACCGCTCACCGTTGCCCCAGCGAGCATTCCACCCAGGGCAGCTGGGCCGATCAGGAATCCGACAGCCACGGGGGCGATCACTGCCGTTATCCCAGGCAAGATCATCTCGCGAAGTGCCGCTGTCGTTGAGATATCCACGCAACGGGCCGCATCCGGTTTGACGCCGGGTTTGCCTTCCAGCAATCCCGGAATCTCACGGAACTGCCGTCTGATTTCGTCCACCATCTTGCCTGCTGCGCGGCCGACTGAGGTCATTGTCAATGCGGCGATAAAGAAAGGAAGTATGCCCCCGATGAAAAGACCGATCACAACTATCGGGTCGGTGACAACGATTTGAAGAGGCGATTCCCCGTCTATCAGGAGTGAATCGTATCGCTTCCAGATATCGTCAAGGGCAATCCCAGCTGACTTCATCTCAGTTAGTCCGGAGACGATGGATGCCGAAACGGCCTGCGAGTACGCTGCAAAGAGTGCAAGCGCGGTCAATGCAGCCGACCCGATGGCAAAGCCTTTTCCGATTGCAGCTGTCGTGTTGCCGAGTGCATCGAGTCCGTCGGTGATCTTGCGGACGTCCGGGCCAAGACCTGACATTTCGGAAATGCCCCCGGCGTTATCTGCAATCGGTCCGTAGGCATCAACCGACATTGTGATGCCAACCGTGGCAAGCATTCCGACAGCCGCAATGCCGATACCGTACAGTCCAGCCACATCGTTTGCAACGAAGATCGCGACACAGATTGCAATCACGGGTAGGGCAGTGGACTCCAGTCCGACGGCGAGACCGTTGATGATGTTGGTCGCCGAGCCGGTCTTACTTGCCAGACTGATCCTGCGAACTGGTCCTCCAGAGGTATAATATTCCGTTATCAATCCGATGAGAATTCCTGCGATCGTTCCAAAGAAGACCGCCCAGAAGACGTTGTTGCTCACGTCGTAGCTTCGGATAAGGAGATAACCACTGATAAGAAAAAGCCCGGCGGCAATGAACGTTGAATACCGAAGCGCGGCCGCAGGTGAATATTGTTTGAGTATCCGCATCGATCCTATTCCTATGAACGAGGCTATAAGACCCAGTAAAGCAAGCACAAGCGGCAGCGACATGAGGATCGCTTTGATGTCGGCATCTCCAACAAGGTCGGATGCCTTGAGCAGACCGAGGCCTTCGGGAAGCAGCGTGGCGCCGATGGCGATCGTAGCTACAATAGAGCCAACATACGACTCAAAGATGTCCGCCCCCATACCAGCAACGTCGCCCACATTATCTCCCACATTATCGGCAATGACGCCCGGATTGCGAGGGTCGTCTTCGGGGATGCCAGCCTCAACCTTTCCCACAAGGTCTGCGCCGACGTCGGCAGCCTTTGTGTAAATTCCACCGCCAACACGTGCGAACAGAGCGATGGAGCTTGCCCCCATTGCAAACCCGTTGATAATGTTTGCAGTCTCAGGTTTTCCGTAGGCCATAAAGAAAATACCAACGCCGATCAAACCGAGACTTGCCACGCTCACCCCCATTACGGCCCCACCATTGAAGGCAGTCAGTAAAGCACGTCCCTGACCATGTTCCTTTGCAGCCTGCGCTGTGCGCACATTGGCTTTTGTAGCTGCCTTCATGCCGAAGAAGCCTGCAAGGACTGAACATGTTGCCCCGCTGACAAACGCAAGAGCGGTCTGCCACTGCAGGAAGGATCCCAGCAACACCGCCACGATGAGAACGAAGAAGATTAGCACACGGTATTCCCGCTTGAGGAAGGCCATTGCTCCAACCTGAATCTGTCCGGCAATGTCCTGCATAAGTTCGTTCCCGGCCGATTGCCGCTTGATTGAAAAGTAAATTCCGAACGCCACAAGCAAGCCAACGACACCGAGTACAGGCGAGAGCGTGGTGAATAGTTCCATAAAGTAACTGCTCCTTAGAGTATTGATGATGAAAGCCCGTCCACGGAAACCGCGGACATTCTTTGTCCCGTTGCACTTCACCCTCCGGTTCTCAACCGATACGGGCTACTCGTCTAAAACACGGGGGTAATGCTCAGAGAGATAAACCTTGAACCAGGATTACCTATTGAGGAGAGAAATCTCGCTGGTTGTGGCAGCCAATATATTCAAAAAATGATTAATGGGCAAGGCGATAAATCAAAGACACTCACGATTGCGTCGATACGCAAAAACTCCTTGAGCTACCTTGAAGCAGCGAATCAGGGATTCCATAATTGACTCTGGGACTTCTCCTTTGTATCATTGTAGGAAATCCGCTCTCGGGAGACTCTGAATGTGCAGGGCTTTGGTTTCACTCCTGCGGCGGATTGGACCTTGGTTATGTGTGCTGACGATCCGCAACTGGAGGATCACATGAACCGGTCTTCTTCACGTCGAGAGTGCAGGATCAATTTCTCCTCTCAGATTGCATGCCTCACCATTTTTCTTGCGTTGTCCGAGACGTGTTCGGCACAGATCTGGAACGATGTCACCATTGTGATGAGCGATGGCGTAGTGCTCGAAGCGACGATCGTTAGGCCGCTGGGATTGCCACCATCCGGCGGGTTTCCCGGTATTGTGCTTGTGCACGGCTTTGGAGGAAACAAGGATCAGATGCTTCCTATTGCGCTTGCCATGGCAGTGTACGGATATGCATCGATTGCATACAGTGTCCGGGGGCAGGGGAATTCAGGCGGCCTCTCCTCTGTCAGCGGACCGCGTGAGATACATGACTTGCTTGGCGTCATTCAGTACTTCCGCAATGCTCAGTGGATAAACCCCAACAAGATCGGCGTTACCGGCGGCTCGCAAGGTGGCATCCATTCATGGATGGCTGCAATCCACCAGATGCCGGGGGTTAGAGCGGTCGCGCCGTTAATTGCGACCCCCGACTTTGCGCGTGCCCTCGTTCCACGAGGATGTGTTACGTACGGACTACCGCGCGAACTCACTCTCAGTTCCGTTCGCTATACCACTGATCGGGATCGTGCGCGTGACTTCATCATTGCAGATGAGTATGACAGCCTCCTTGTGTTCATCGATGAGCGGGATCTTGGTCGCTTCGTGGATAGCGTCCGCATTCCGGTCTTTCAAGGACTCGGCTGGGCTGATTTCCTGTTTCCGGTCAACGGCGGAATCGCCGCCCGATCGAATCTTGCTGCGCGGGGAGTTCCCATCTGGTCGTACTTCGGCACAAACGGACACGGCGAACCCGTCGATACCATACAAGCTGCGCTTGTTCTGCAGAAGACTATCCAGTGGTTTGATCACTGGATCAGGGGCTTCTCGCTTGACGGAGACTCGATTCCCATCGTGTTTTATGCCGATGACCGCCCCGGCTGGCCATGGCATACTACGCCATCCTGGCCTCCGCAACCGAACAACTTACTTCGGCTCTATGTTTCCGGGGGAGAACTTCGGACGTCACCTCCTTTCACCGCGGAGTCTTACCAGTTCTCGTTGGCATACGATTCGAGTTACACGCCCGAGATGGCGTGGAACGATCTCTATGGAGGCGGACAGTTCATGGCTGCCTTTACAAGCAGTCCGGTCCGATTTCTTTCTGAACCACTGCAGACCGATATCGAAGTTACAGGAATTCCGGTTGGTCGGATTTTTGTGCAGGGTGACGCACCAAAGTTCCAGGCACATGTCCGCTTCTACGATGTTGTTGGAACCGGAACAGGCTTTGATTGGAGATTCGTGAGCCGGACAATAAACGGCATTCGACAGAATACACCGGGACAAATTCACGAGCTTGATGTGGAAGGGCGGGCGCTGTCTCATATCGTTTCAGCAGGAAATAGAATCGGTATTGAGGTTACCTCTTTTGATTTGCTGCATGCCGACAGAGCGAATACGATCCCATATTTTGTCTCGTCAAGCTCGCTTCTGCTCACATCACCATCGAGTCCCTCATACGTTGATATTCCCGTAGTCGGATCGATACCGGTGGCCGTGAGTGTGGAGGGAAGGATCCCGGCGAGCTATGTTCTCGAACAGAATTATCCGAATCCGTTCAACCCAACAACCAAGATTCCCTTCATGCTTCCGAAGGAGAGTATCGTAACGCTCAAAATCTACAATGTCCTCGGCCAGGAAGTGACAACTCTCGTGAACGAACCGCGTTTGCCTGGATACTTCGTCGAAGATTGGGATGCGACGAACAGCTTCGGGAACAAGGTGAGCAGCGGCGTATACTTCTATCGAATGGAGGCGAGGGAAACCACAGGCAGTGTCATCTTCACAAACGTGAAGCGGATGATCCTTTTGAAGTGAGCAGTCATCATTCACGGGGGCCATCGGCTGTTGACGCTGCTTGCCTTGACTCTCGCTCTTACCACGCGTATCTTCCACCTGTCATGAAATCGAACCCCGCCTCTTTAGAACCACTTGCTGCCCCCATACAATACCTCAAAGGCTTTGGGCCTGCGCGGGCGACAGCGCTCGAAAAGCAGGGGGTGAAAACTGTCCGTGACCTTCTCTTCTACGTCCCCCGCCGCTATCTTGATCGGTCTTCGATCGTTACCGTTGAAGAACTGCGCAGGCGCTCCATGGAGTTTTCCACAACTCGTGATACACAGCAGGCGAATGTCCGCCAGGATTACACGGTCGTAGGGGAAGTCCGGTCGTTCAAGGTGATTGGCTTTCGGAGCAAAGCCCGCCTGGTTCTTATCCTCGGAGACGAAACAGGCACGATGCAATGCGTCTGGTTCGGAGGCGTTCAGTATTGGAAGAATAAATTTCAGATTGGTGAAACACTTGCCGTCTCGGGGCAGCCGTCGTTCTTCGGTGGAGTACTGCAGTTCGTCCATCCTGAACTGGACCGGATCGGGGGTGCGGATCAAGAAACATCCTCGGAGAATGGTGGAGTTGATTGGAGCAAGACACTGCACACTGGAGGTCTCGTGCCT
>JACQVJ010000172.1 GCA_016209805.1 Ignavibacteriota bacterium | reverse complement strand
TTGCTAGATCGTCTCAAGACGGATCGGATGTTAAGATCGCACATGCGTTTCTTCTGCGGCTCACTCATTTTGTTGCACCTTTTCTCCGCTCCGCCGACTTCTTCTTTGATTTTCTCCGCTTTTCCTGGTGTCGCTGATTGCGACGATATCGCTGTTGGACAAACCGGAGACTTTAACCTTGCTTGTCATTCCCCTGCCATCGCCCCGAGTTATCCAGTAAGGCCATCCGCATCTGTTGAAGGCGTTATGGACGCGTTTGTCATTCGGCTGGATTCCGTAACCGGACGTACCGTCTATGCGACAAGAATCGGAGGCGCAGATTACGACGAAGTGTCTCGAATAGCTGTTGATCAGCACGGATTTGCCTACGCGGTTGGTTTTACAAAATCGAAGGACTTTTCAACATCTCACGATGCTGTGCAACCAGATTTTGGTGGAGGCGATAGCGATGCCTTCCTTGTCAGAATCTCACCAAACGGAGACGTGGTCTATTCGACCCTGTTAGGGGGCAGTGGGGCGGACCAAGGCAATGGATTGCAATTAGACATCGTTGGGAACGTCTATATCGCCGGCACAACGTGGTCGCCTAACTTTCCGGGACAATTCCACAATCGCACTGCCCAAAAGGGCGATGTATTTGTTGGCGTCATTCGACAGCAGTCAGCTGCAATCCGTAGTGTAGTATTTGGCGGCAGCAATGACGAAAAGCTGACCGGAATCGTTCTCTCTCGCAACGAGCCTTGGCTCGTTGGTTATACGGAATCGCCTGATTTTCCGGTAAGAAGGTCCGCGCAGGCTCAGCTCAGCGGGAATTCCGACCTATTCATGGCAAAGGTGAGTCTGAGTAATCGAGAAGTCCTCTCATCTACATTCTTCGGTGGCTCAGGCGCCGACTCAGGTTGGGGTATCACCCTTGATCGCAATAATAATCCTGTAGTGGCGGGCACTACCGAATCGACCGACCTGCATATAACTTCGGGAACATACCAACCAGAGAACAATGGAAAGACCGACGCGTTTATCACAGTATTTGACTCGTCAGCGCGTCGGATCGTACGTTCCACCTATGTCGGTGGCTCCGACGCCGATTCCAGCGGGTATGATGGACGCAACATTACCTTAGACACCCAAGGGAATATTTGGCTCGCAGGTGTGACGTCGTCCGGTGACTTTCCGACGCGTCGAGCACATCAAAGCAATTACGCTGGAGGAGATGACGGTTTTGTGATTGCGCTATCGCCTGATCTTAAGCGTCTCTGTTCTGGAAGCTTTTACGGAGGCGGTCAGAGGGACT
The DNA here is from genome assembly GCA_016209805.1 of Ignavibacteriota bacterium. Lineage (GTDB taxonomy): Bacteria > Bacteroidota > Ignavibacteria > UBA10030 > UBA6906 > JACQVJ01. The sequence goes on along the minus strand of JACQVJ010000172.1, from coordinate 1,349 downwards.
TGCTTGAGGGGATTGTGTACGTTCGTAACCGCGGAATTTTTGTTACCGGTTTGACCTTTTCTGCGGATTTCCTTCCTCCTGGGGTCCGCCCCATCTCCCTCGGAACTTTTGGATACGTGAACGCATTCGTGGTGGGAATTCCGAGAGTCGATAAGTGCTCCTAGACCAGCTAAGACGACGACTTATAGTCTGAGGTATCTCTTAAGCTATCTTCTCAGTCGTTGGCGGGAGAAGTTCCCGGAAACGAAATAGCGGGAAATTACCCGCGATCAGTCGCCAAGCATTTACGAATGGTGGCAACGGATGGCTCTCACCTGCGGCGTTTGAACGAAGCTGCTGACGCGGCGGACGCTACGCGTGGGCTGACCCACGTTGGGTAAGCATGCCTCTACAGTGTGGGCCCAAGGAGGCCCACATGACCGATTTACGTAAACGTATGCTGGAGGAACTCCAGCGCCGCAATTTCTCTGAAATCAATATGAACAGGAACCAGTCCAATGGCTTCCGCGATGGTAGAATGACCGTATGGCAATGAGGCAGGCCCCAACAATCGAGATTTTAGATGACGGTTCCCAGGTCGTCGAAGGAGTGATTTGGATCCATCCCGACCGCGTGTCCGGTGCGCCTTGCTTCGCGAAAACCCGTGTCCCAATTCAAAACTTATTCGACTATTTGGAAAGCGGTGCGCCGTTGGAAGAATTCTTAATCGGTTTTCCACCAATCACCCGCGATCAAGCCATCAAGGTCTTGGAGCTGGCTCGAACGGGTTTGTTTGATTCCCTGCCCAGAAGTGAAAATCTTACTCGACCATAACCTGGATTGGCGGCTCTCCGATCGGCTTTCCGGCCACGAAGTCAGCACCGCTCTTGAGATGGCGTGGGATACACTCAAGAATGGCGCGTTATTGACGCAAGCCGAGAAGTCCGGGTTCTCTGTATTAATCACCTCCGATAAAGGAATCAAGGATCAGCAAACGATGAAAGGACGGTCCATCGGTGTCGTGATCATCCGGGCGCCGAACAACCGACTCGAAACACACCTCACAATGATTTCCGAGGTTATTCAGATTCTTGCCGTCATTCAGCCTGGTCAAATCATCGAGGTATTTCATGCAGAGATGAAGCCTTAGCGGCCGTTAAGGACGAACTGTGGACGACCTAATTGGATACCTCCCCAAAAGTCGCCTAGCGTTTAGGAACGGTGGAAGCAGAAAAAAACCGGCAAGTCGGCTTCGCAGAACTCATTCGGAAGGACGCGACATCATGAACCGGGGTTGATCACCAAGACGTCCTCGATCACACTTCTGTTTCAGACTACAAACCTGGCGGCTCGTCACCCTCGAAGTGCGG
>JACQVJ010000014.1 GCA_016209805.1 Ignavibacteriota bacterium | reverse complement strand
GCCAGGTTAGGGAGGAGTTTGGACAAGTAGACTTTCTTGCGAACACCGCCGGAGGATATGTTGGGGGAAATGAGATAGCCGACGTTACTCTCGAAGAATGGGAGTCCATCATCAAGATGAACTTACTCACGACCTTTCTCGTTTGCAGGGCTGCCCTTCGTGACATGCGACGACACAACTTCGGACGGATCATCAACATCGCTGCAATGCCGGCGTTGAATCCGTCACCAAAGAAAGGTCCATACGCGGTCTCAAAGAGCGGCGTTATTACCCTGACTGAGACTATCGCGGCAGAAGTCAAGGGAACAGGCATCACGGCGAATGCGATTGCGCCAAGCACCATCCTCACGGACGCAAACAAAAGATCGATGCCCAACGCTGATTTCAGGAAGTGGGTCCCACCAGAACATCTCGCTGATCTCATCATGTATCTCTGTTCTGACTCAGCCGCCTCCATAAATGGAAACGTCATTAGAGTGTATGGTGGTGCGTAGCATTACCTCGTTTTGCATTTCATCCCTCAGAGTGTTATTTTGAATTCGATCTCTGACTTCCACAAACGCTTTGATGGAACAACGGCAAGCAATTCCCTCACGGCTCACGGGCCGGGAGTAATCCTGCCATGTTCATTCTCGACAATGACATCTCACCTCAATGACACTCCGGGAGAGAATCAGTAGCGACTTGAAAGCCGCCATGAAGACCGGTGACAAGATTCGGCTTGAAACCTTACGCACCCTCCGCGCTGCATTGGTGGAGAAAGAGATTGAAAAGCGCGGAAGTCAGTCGCAGGGAATCACTGCGGATGATGAAATCGCGACACTGATAAACGCCGCCAAGAAACGTCGTGAATCAATCGGGCAATTTGCAAAGGGGGGAAGGCCAGAGCTTGCAGAACAGGAAGCGCGGGAACTTTCAATAATTCAGGAGTACCTCCCAAAGCAACTCTCCACCGATGAAATCTCGCGAGTCATTGAGGATGTTGTTAGAGAGAGCGGCATGGGAGCGGCCACGGATTTTGGAAAGGTGATGCCGGCCGTGATGAGACAACTCAAAGGGAAAGCCGATGGACAAATGATTCAGGAACTCGTGAAGAAACGTCTCGGCTTAGCGTAGCAAGGAGAGTGGATTGAAGTTAGAACAGGTAGCACAGAAACTCGAGTTAGAGAGAATCCTGCAACGTGTTATGCGTTATGCAGCCTCCGAGCCGGGCAAGGAAGTCCTGAAAGCCCTTCCGTTTCTTACAGAAGTTGATGTAATCAAAACAGAGCTCTCGCGGGTAACCGAACTCAAACGGCTGCTTGAGCAGGAGGAGGGGTTCCCTCTTGAAGGAATCTACCAGGTCATTCCGTCGATTCAACGGGCCGGAGTTGAGGGGGCGGTCCTTCTTCCCCGTGAGCTCCACCAGGTCTCTTCGACGCTGCGGTCGGCTCGTGTGTTGCGCTCCTTCCTTGACAGGAGGAGAGAGACATTTCCGTTGTTATGGCAAGTCGCTGAACCGCTGTACGCTGATAAGGTACTCGAATATAACATTGACCAGGCAATCGATGACTCGGCATCGGTACGCGCCAGCGCTTCCAAGGAGTTGCTGTCAATCAGAAGGACTATTGCTGAGAAATACGAACAACTGAGAAAAAGGCTCGAGAGTATTCTCAAAGGCGTGTCGGAGCTTGGCTTCAGTCAGGAAGAGATCATCACTACACGTGAAGGTCGCATGGTGATCCCTGTAAAATCTGAGCACAAGAACCGTGTGCCCGGGTTTATCCATAGCGCTTCTTCCAGCGGAGCTACTGTGTTTATCGAACCGACCGAAACTCTGGAACTGAACAACGAAATCCGAAGCCTCCAGTTTCAGGAACAGCGTGAGATCGACCGTATACTCCGCGCATTGACGGACCAGGTTGGCCAGTCACGCAAAGCGCTGTTGGCGAACTCGGCAACTCTCGCGCAACTGGACGCTCTCCACGCGCGAGCACGATACTCTATCGAGATACTGGGGGTTCAACCTGAGGTGGTTTTTCAAGGTGCTCTGAAGTTGGTTCAGGCCCGCCATCCGATTTTGATGATGTCGCATGGACACGTGGGGACGGTGCCCCTGGACTTTGAGCTTGGCGACCGATACCACACTGTCATCATCAGCGGACCCAACGCCGGCGGTAAAAGTGTTGCTATGAAGTGTGTCGGTGTGGTGATCCTCATGGTGCAGCATGGACTTCACATTCCCGCATCAGACCAATCCGTGGTCAGGGTTTTTCGCAAGCTCTTTGTTGACATTGGCGATGAACAATCTATCGAAAATGATCTCAGCACGTTCAGCTCTCATCTTTCGAATCTAAAGATTATCGCACTGGGTGCTGACGAAGATAGTTTAGTGTTGATCGATGAAATTGGAACGGGAACCGATCCGGCTGAGGGTGGTGCAATTGCGGCGGCCCTTCTTGATTCATTGACGAGGAGGAAAGCATTCACAATCGCAACCACGCATCACAGTGCACTGAAAGTCTTTGCGTCGGAAACGGAGGGAGTTGAGAACGGTGCCATGGAATTTGACCAGGAGACGCTTACACCGACCTACAGGTACAAGAGCGGCGTTCCCGGAAGCAGCTATGCCTTGGAAATGGCCGCGCGACTCGGTTTTAGTGAGGAACTGTTGCAAAAATCGAGAGAGCGATTGGGGTTCCAGCATGTAAAACTCGACAAACTCATTGCCGAGCTTGAGTCTTCTGCCCAAAGATACAAGAGGGAT
>JACQVJ010000170.1 GCA_016209805.1 Ignavibacteriota bacterium | reverse complement strand
TTGCCGAAGTGGATCGGCTTGATCATGAAATACAATTCTTTGAAAGAGAGAAACGTCACCGGTGCAACGTACCAATCGTGGATGTAGCGCAGGATTGTTGAGCCGGTGACGTGGCGAACGTACGCCAAAAGACAGATAAGAATGGAGATCGAACAGTTGAGCGTGATGAGCTTCCACCAGTAGGGAATCCGACCCGCGAAAATAAGATTGATCACCGAGAGAATGGCAGCAAAACCGATCACAAGCATGTCGGCTGAATGAAGATAAACGGTGATCTTTCTGATATTCATGAAACCATCGTGTTGACTCAGAAAACATCGGAACCGAGAAGAAACCACTCGAGAAACGGGGCTACAGATAAATCAGCGTCATGAACCCAAAATAGATCAGAAGACCGAGCGCGTCGTTTGTCGTGGTAATAAACGGCCCTGTAGCAATTGCGGGATCGATCTTGAATCGTTCCAGAAGAAATGGAATTGCGGCACCGACGATCGTCGCGTTGAGAACGACCGCAAGAAGCGAAAGGCCAACCGTCGCTCCGAATCTTACATCGGAAAACCACACGTAGGAAACCCCAAAAATAAAAACGCTGAGGATGATGCCGTTAGTCATGGCAACGCCGAATTCCTTCCCGATCCGCTTCCCCAACTGTCCGAGCCTGACTTCGCCGGTTGCAAGACCACGCACAACGATTGCAGAAGACTGGATTCCTGCATTTCCTCCCATTGCCATGATAAGAGGAATGAAAAAGGCTGACGCGAGAATCGTCTCGAGCGATGCATGGAACTCCTTGAGCACGAGAGCCGAGAGCATCTCGCCAATGAATCCGAGCAGCAGCCACGGGAGCCGTATCCGTGACGTGCGGAAAACGGACGACGATACTTCCTCACTCCCGACGAGGCCCGCCATCCTCTCGATATCCTCCGTTGCTTCTTCGTTGATGACATCAACAATGTCGTCGACCGTAATGCGGCCGATGATTTGATTCCTCTCATTGACAACCGGAACGGATACGAGATCGTATTTCTGCATCAGGTTTGCCACTTCTTCCTGATCCATGAGGGCCTTCACGCTGACGACCGGCTTCATCACGTTCCGCATCTTGCGCCCCGGGCCCTGAAGTATCAGATCGCTCACGGGGAGAGAGCCGAGTAACTCGCCGCTGTCATCCACGACGTACATGTTATAGAGCTCGAACCCCTGCTTTGCAAACTCGCGCGCCTTTCTAATCGCCATCTTCACGGTGTCCGACATCTTCACTCTGAGCACTTCCGTTGCCATAATGCCACCCGCAGTGTCTTCAGGGTAGCGCATTAGCTTTTGCACATTGGCGGCGTCCTCGGCCTCAATGGTCTCAAGCACTCTGGACGCAACATCACTGGGAAGGTCGGCAATAAGATCGGCTGCGTCATCCGAATTCAATTCGCCAACGATTTCTGTGATCTTCTCATGGGAGATGTCCGCCAGAAGCGGTTCGCGTGTGCTCTCATCCAGCTCGCGCAGTACATCACTGGCAACCTCGGACTGCAAGAGTCCGAACACATACCTGCGTCCATCGTCACCAAGGTTCTCGATCAGATCGGCAATATCGGCCGGATGGAGATCGGCGAGGATGTTCAGCAGCAGAGCTCGCGCGTTGTCTTTGATGAGCTCGCGGATATCTGTAAGGAGCTCCTCGTCAAGCTCGATTGTCCGCACACCGCGCTCTGTAGTCGGGAAACCCCGTTCCGTTGTTCTCGTTGCTTCAGGCATTGCGTATCGTTTTGAAAACCAGGTTGCTCAGCTCGGCCAGCTGTCGAATCGAAAGCTCTTCGGGCCGCCGTTGGAGATCCACGGATTCCGGCAGGCGTCCGCCGACTTCCTCCACGAAATACTTCAATGAATTCCGCAGGGTCTTCCGACGCTTCCCAAAGATAGAGCGGACCATCTTCCGGAAAAACTCTTCATCGGAAACCGCATACCGCGGCGCGTCGAGGATGACAAGTTGCACCACCGAAGACGTGACCTTCGGCTTCGGATAGAACGCATTGGCGGACACATCGAACAAGAGCTTCACGTCGGCATAGAACTGGCACAGCACCGACAGTATGCCATAGTCCTTCGTCCTCTGCATCGCCACCATGCGCCGTGCAACTTCTTTCTGCACCATCAACAGGATGTCCGATACCCAGAAGCGATGGTCCAGTAGATGGAACAATATCGGGCTGGTGATATTATAGGGAATGTTACCGACAACGCGAAGCCGACGGTGATAGCGCTGCGCGATCGT
>JACQVJ010000176.1 GCA_016209805.1 Ignavibacteriota bacterium | reverse complement strand
TCCGCCTGCGATTGCGGGGCGCGTAGTTTCCAGTGGATGCAGTACGTACGTCCTCACCGGATATGCATCGTCTCAAGAGTGATCTGCCTGCCGGGTACCTTGATTACCTCAACGTGCTCGATACGTAGCAGCTAATCGACGGAGCAACGGGCCTACTTAACCGGTTTCAGATCGGCAAGTGGTACTGCGCCAATCATTCTACGCTCGAAGTCACAGTAATACAACATGTCTTGGTAAACCTTGATCCCCTCGGTTGCTCTGGCCGGAGCAAGAACCTTCTGCAAGAAGCTCTTTGTTCGCATATCGTATCGTCTTAAGTTGTTGCGACCGGGCAGAAACTCAACATCGTAGATGATACTATCACTGATTGTCATGTATGAACTGGTCCAGTAGTCAATTGAGTCTAGCAGTGCACCGTCGAGTGTGTACTTTCTGAGTCTTGAATGATCTCTGTGAATGTACAGATATCCATCATAGACATCCATCCCCCTCACAGCATCGTAAGGAATTCCTGTCCCTGGAATCACAAGATCAACGGAACTTGATTTCAGATTGAAGCGAAGAATCCGGTCGTGATTATCGCAAAACACAAAGTCGGAGTCGGCAGCGATGTGGTCCCCCGACCAATACTCGAGGAGCCAAGTTACAGTCTTCGTGACCATATCAAAAGCAAAAAGGCCATCTGCTCCCATTGGGTGAAAGAACACTAACAAGCCATTCCTATCGACGTCCTGCAGGTGGTGCGTTCTAAGGAAAGGCTGGAGGACAGCAAACGGCACAACAACCTCCGCCGTCGGATACGGATACTTGTATGATTCAACTGTCGTGTCTGCGTCGGCGTACGTTGAATCGGCAAGATAGTAGCGAAGAGTGAGAGGCTCTTCCGCTTTCGAAGAGTCCAATCGTGCCGGGAAGTCAAAGTGAATGATGTATGCCTGAGCATTCGGATCGTATGTCATCGCGACAGATTGTGATTGCGTGTAACCGGTAGAATCCTTTGAGCCAATTCCAATCCGAACAACATTGGCGCTCCGTAGGTCGAGACCCAGTTGGTGCGTGATTCGGACAAGGTTGTAGTCCGACAGTATCAGGACTACTTTGCCGAAATCTCCCGCCGTAATGATCGGTCGGCCATCCGGCGGACTAACGGTGACGGATTCCTGCTTGCACGAAGATGTGAGAAAGCAGAGCGTCGTGATACCGACCAGCAGGATGTGTTGGTTGTTATTTCTGATCATGTCTAACTCATTCATGTTCTGATTGGCCTTTGATGACCCAACGAAGTTGTCACTCATTTATTGAGTTGGTATCAAATCCGAAATCGGAACCACTCCCGTGAATCGCTTGTAGTAGTCAGCAAAGTACAGCATCCCCTTATGAATCTTGATACCATCCGTCCATCTCGCTGGTGCGAGAGCGCTTTGCAGAAACGCTCGTGTTCGCAAATCGAACCGACTGAGCCGGCATGGAGGGTTTGACTGCGTATACTCTACGCTGTAGACAATACTGTCGTAGACGGCCATATAGTACACACCACTTCTCGGATAGCTGATGGAGTCGATCGGTGTGCCTTCAAGACTGTACGTCTTGATGTAGTAGTTCGGCCCGGAAAAAAGTGCGTACAGGATTCCTCTGGACACAGCCAAACCGTAAAGAGTCTGACCGGGGAAAGAAGGAAAGCGCATGTCGTAGTTATCAATGAGCAGATTATATCGATAGAGATAGTTATTGCCGATATCAAAGAAGACGAACGTCGATTCTGCACAAATATGGTTTCCCGCATCATAATCGAACAGAAGCCTCGTTTGGTGCGTACTGAGATTGTACTGGTAAGCACCCAGTGGGCCGAGCGGATGGAAGTAGAAGAATGAATCCGTCCTTGCCACGTCCTGGAAAATGGCCGACGGGGGCATGATCGATTGGGTGACAAAGACTTCCGCGGATGTGTAGGGAAACTTGTACAGCAGCGCCACGGTATCGGCATCAGCGTACGTGGAATCTGAAAGGTAGTAACGAACTGTGAGCGGCGCGGCAATCCTCGTGGAGTCCATCATTGCGACGTAGTCATAATGAATGATGTACGCCTGAGCACCCGGATCGTATGTCGTCGCAGCCGACTGCAGCTGTCGGTATCCAGCCGAGTCCTTCGTCCCGATTCCAATGCGAACGACATTGGCGCTCCGTAGGTCGAGACCCAGTTGGTGTGTGATTCGGACAAGATTGTAGTCCGTGAGCGTGAGTATCACTTTACCGAAGTCTCCCGCGGTAATGATCGGCCGGCCATCCGGCGGGCTGACGGTGGTGGATTCCTGCTTGCAGGAAAGCAACAGCAGACCGAGCGATACAAGGATAGATAGACTTAGAAATATCTTTCGTCGATGTAATTGGATTTTTTCATTGTGAGATATCATTCGATTTACTCCTTTCTTACTGCATGTGGAAGTACCGTTCCGAACCCTGCCTATCATCTTCGTCATCGCAACAGCAATGCTTTCATGGTTTGGGAAAAGCCACCAGCTTCGAGACGATAGAAATACACGCCGCTGGGCAGACCAGATGCATTCCATGTGAGTTTGTATCCTCCAGGTTGAAACCGTTGTTTGGCGATCGTTGCGACTACCTCACCCAATACATTGTACACTCTCAGCGTCACATCCGATGTCGTTGGTACATCAAACTCGATAGTCGTCTCGGGGTTGAATGGATTGGGGTAGTTCGGAGAGAGTTGCAACTGATGTGGAACGTTGGCCGAAACGTCAAGCACTGAGGTGAGTACACGCGTGGTGTCCCCATACAAAATGCCACCAATGACTGTCCCTTTCAGATGAAGGCTATAGAAGAGGTCGCCCCCACCCATGTAAGTCAAACCAAACCTCGCTGCTAGACTGTGTTCTCCTCTACTAAGTACTCCTAACGTGTCTGTTGAATCAAAAGCAAAAAAATATCTGTAGTCCTTAATGGTAGTAGGAATTCCAAACATCGTAGCTTGTCGAACAGCGACCACTCTGCATATTTCAAAACCTCCACCACCATGATTTATCATAACCCACTGCTCGCCCTGCTGTGCCCCGAGTTTGTACATAAGCCCAAGGCCAAATTCAGTGTAACTCCACACATAACTCAGGGTAGTGTCTATCACGTATCTATCCGTCCAGAAGTGAACAACCGGATTAATAAACCTTGAAGGCTTATTCACGTGGATCCTTCCATCAACGCCAATAGAATCCAGAAACATGAAACTCTGCAGAGTGTCTACCACGGACGAGCCCTCGACCCAAAAGTATTCCCACAGGTCTCCTGTGCTGTGAGGAAAAAAAGAGAGCGGTGACTGTGATTGGGAGGTCGAGCATGTTATGGCCAGAGCGAATGAAAAACAAACCAGGTGTTGGAGACGGCTCATTTCGATTTCTCCTTCCTCTCTTCTCGGAAGAAATGCCTAGGCGAGTTGCGAGCCCGTGTGCGGCACGCCTCAGCGTGCAATGCGGTATGACTACCGATCATGTTGCAACCACTGCGTGCAGTGCGACTTATTTGTTACCTCATTTCGCTCCACTGTAAACACTCCTCCACACAAGAATGCGAGCTGGATGTACTCTACCGGATTCAGCCGCAATGGGAGGAGGTTTCATAGAACGGCCTGCACAATCGTACCTAAATCGATCTGCAAAGTCAACAGTTCAACTCTACTCTAACCTCCTTCTGAACCGCACGAGGCTCACAGTCAGGATTACGCCGCCAAACGCAAGCAATGCCGAAGCTTGCGGCCACAGCTCTCGTATCCCTGATCCTTTCAAGAAGAGGGCGCGGACAATCTCAAGAAAGTAGCGGAGCGGTATGACATACGTAATGGATTGAATAACATCCGGCATGTTGGCTATCGGAAACGTGAAGCCGGAGAGATGGACGAATGGGAGGATGAAGAACAGTTGCGAGATCAGCATCGCTTGCTGCTGTGTCTTTGCAATCGTCGAGATGAAGAGTCCGAGTCCAAGAGTGGAGAGAATAAACAGACCGCTGAGACCGAAGAAGAGCACC
>JACQVJ010000180.1 GCA_016209805.1 Ignavibacteriota bacterium | reverse complement strand
TCCGCCGAACCGCCGTATACGTGATCCGTACGTACGGTGGTGTGGGAGGAGAGGCATCGTGAGGTGCCTCCCTATCCCGATTCGGCCTGCAGAAGAGGCATGGGATTTCCCAACTCAGTTGTGTCGTGTCAGATTCTGCCGCTGGCTAAGTGAATCCCCTTGAGGGGAAGTCCCCTCATGGTTTGGCCATAGGAGGAACCTTCAATGAGTGTTCGAGAACGACTGGAAGATGCAGTACTTCTTTGGAACAATGGGCGGAAGCAAGGCGCTTGGATTCAAGTTCTCATTGCCGCAGCCGCCATTTCGAAGCTCCGTTTCCCTGACCAGAAAGACGGAGAGGCTTTCAGGCAATTCATTAGAGAGGTGACACCCACTATTGTTAATGGTACCGCGCCTGCCATACCCGGAGGAATCACTGTGGTTTTCAATGCGGAAACTCCAGAACAGATGCCACTAGATCAAGTAATGTACAAGCACATGCGATGCTACCTTTTGCATGAAGCGGTGATGCCGTCTGATGTTTGCTTGTCTGAATCTCATGTTGTTGACGGAAAGCTTGTAGCAGATCTCCGCGGAGGATCACCGTTAACCATTCCAGATTTTTGGGTAATCCATTTAGCGAAGGCTGTCGCATATGCTCCTGAAAATTCAGCAGCATGTGCTGGACTGTTCACTTGAGAGCCGGATTTCAAATTGGGAGACGGTGAATAAGTCCGAACAAAAGCCTGGAGCCGACGCCCGAACGCGCCGGTTCAATTTGTTCGAAGTCCTTGGCGGGCGCGGCTCAGGCTTGGTGTTACGTCCGAAGAGGAACCATGAAAAAGAAGAAGACTGCGGCTGCGAAAAATGAAGAGATAGTGGCATCCTGCAACTACTGTGGCGCGACGGTCGGTGAGATCAGCGAGCGGACTGAAGAGAGAGTTCACGCTGTCTACGACTGTCCCAAGTGCAAGGTCAACTACTGCGATCAATGCAGCTACTTCAGCGAGGAAGGCAGGGTCCAACGATGCCTTCGGTGCGAAAGTAAGCTCGAAAAAGTGACGTAACCACCGCCTCCACCCGACCGGCGACACACAGTTTTACCTCGCTTCGCTCGTTTGGCAGCAGTGGCGCCGGCGGGTGAGGCAGGCGTTCGATCAAAGGAGAACAGAAATGAGTGAGAATGAAGAACTTGAGTTTGAGAACCCGCTCGAAGAAGAAATTGAATCAATCGAGGTGCCTGCTGAGAGGCGGAAGATATACACTGATCTTGGCGACCCTGAAGTTGAGTCGCTTCACGGGAAGTTCAAGCGTGGTAAACTCATCGTCCAGCCTGACTTCCAAAGGCAATTTGTTTGGGACACAACAAAGGCCAGCCGATTAATCGAGTCGGCCCTTCTTGGTATTCCAATCCCCCTTGTCTATATCTCTGAAGAGCCAGATAACAAGGAATATGTGATCGATGGGCAGCAACGGCTGTCGTCCTTCTTCTAATTCTGGATGGTTCTTTCCCAGATGGTGCTGATTTCAAATTGACTGGACTCAAGGTATTCCAAGAACTCAACGGGGCGAGATATCGAACCCTGACAGATGATCTCCAAGACGCAATTCGATACTTCAAAATCCGGACAATCACATTCAAGAAAGACTCTGATAAGAACCTGAAATTCGAGATATTCGAGCGCTTGAATACCGGCTCTGTGTCTTTGAACGATCAGGAACTCCGTAATTGCATCTATAGGGGCGAATTCAACGTCTTTATGAAAGAATTATCCACTGATCCAGACTTCACATTCCTTGTCGGTTTGAAAAAACCGGACAAGAGAATGAAGGACATAGAACTGGTCTTACGCTTTGCGGCATACTATCACGCGACATACTTAAATTATAAACCACAGATGAAGAACTTTTTAAACCTTGAGGCAGAGAAATATCGGCACCTCAGCAATAATGATAGTCAACAACTTAGAGGGGCATTCAAGAATGCCTGCCAAATCATACGGTCGATGTTTGGGAAGAATTCCTTCAAGCGATTCTACAAAGAAACTGAAAAGAGTTCAGGCGGGTATTGGGAACCAAAGAAGTTCAATGCCACAGGCACTTCGTGACGTCTGGGAGTGGAAAGAC
>JACQVJ010000166.1 GCA_016209805.1 Ignavibacteriota bacterium | reverse complement strand
GGGCTGGGTGTATACTTGATGAAGTCGTTAATGGACAAAGTGGAGTACAAGATTGAACCGGGCAAGAAGAACGAAGTTCGCCTTATCAAATATCTTCCTCGCTGATCAGATCTACAGGTTCCCGCCGTAATGTCACGTCTTCGCGAAAACAAAACTGCTGCGGGTTCATACGAGAGTTACTTCGAACACGCCGCGCTGTTCGAATTCAGCAAAGTCATTAATTCCTCTCTCGATCCGAAGTTCATCTTCAGCCATATTCTGCTGACCATCATGGGCAAAATCCTTTCCACGAAGGGGATGGTCGTGCTCGAAAAAGAGAGGGGAACCTTCGCCGTGGAGACGGTCAAGGGTTTTTCACCTGATTTTGTGGGAATGAGTTTTCCGATCGGGAAGCTTCCGCACCAGCTCTTTTCCATGGAGAAGCTCGACGCCAAACGCTATCCCTGGGTGAGATCGTTCAAGAGGGCAGGCGTAAAGATCCTCCTTCCCATGTTTATTGCAGACAAGCCCATCGGGCTCCTCGGATTCGGCGAGCGGTTTTCGAAAAAGAAGCTTCACGCAAAAGAGATTACGTATCTCCGCTCGCTTGCAAATATTTCGGCAACGGCAATTGAGAAGAGCCGCACGATTATCGAACTACAGCAAGTAAACCGGAGGCTCGACAGAAAAATCCAGGAGTTGAACACACTGTTTGAACTGGGCAAAGAGTTTGGGGCGCTTCTCGATACCGAGAAACTCGTCAGGTTGTTGGTGTTCTCATTGCTCGGGCAGATTGGTGTGAACCGGTATATGATCTGTTTGAAACAGGGGCCGGACGTCAATGTTGTTTCGTCGCGGGTCGAAGGCACCCTTCCACAAAGAGAACTCCTGAGAGCCTTAACTAACGTCAAGCGGCCCACACTTGTCCATGACCTTTCCGCTAAGTCTGTACAGGATGCACGGGATGTGCTGGTGAAGATTGGGATGATGGTCGTTGTGCCAATGTTGACCCAGAGTGAATGCAAAGGGTTCATCGTGCTCGGTGAAAAGCTGAGCCATGAGTCATTCGTGCAGGCCGACCTGGAGTTTCTCGGTTCGCTGGCCAATCTTGCCATCATCTCGATGGAGAACGCCCGGCTATTCAAGGAAGCAATTGAAAAACAAAAGCTCGAAGACGAACTTCTCATTGCACGCGAGATCCAGAAAGGGCTGCTTCCCAATGAACTGCCGACGATCGCAGGAATCGATATTGCAGCGACGAATGTCTCCTCCAAGCAGGTCGGCGGAGACTACTATGATGTCATACCGATAAGCGATGGCAGATACGTCATCGCGATCGGTGACGTCTCGGGAAAGGGGACACCGGCCGCATTACTTATGGCAAATATTCAGGCAACCATACGCGCTCTCGTTCCGTTCAACCTGCCGCTCAATGATCTGACACAACGTGTGAATGATCTGATGTGCGAGAACACCGGCGGGGATAGGTTCGTTACTTTTTTCTGGGGGATAATCGATGTAACCTCCATGTCTCTCTCGTATGTGAACGCCGGTCACAATTACCCCTACTTGATTCATGGTGATGGCTCAGTCGAGAGACTCAGCAAGGGCGGTATGATTCTCGGTGTCATGAAGACACTCGTTCCATATGAAGAAGCAACCGTTGATCTCCGATCGGGGGATATCCTGATACTGTTCACTGATGGAGTAAGTGAAGCGATGAGCAAGGACTCGGAGGAATACGGGGAGCAGCGAATGGAGGCCGCAGTGCACGCCCACACAGACGGCACTGCGCAGTCCATCATCAGTGCAGTACATGAAGATATCCAGTGTTTCACTGCAGGTGGTCCGCAATCTGACGACATTACAATGATGGTTGTGAAAATCGTCTCCTCCGCGTGATTGTTGATTGTAACTCACCAAATCGGTAGATTTCTCATTGTGAGTTTGAAGCTGAAGGCGTAAGAGTCTTCAGTCCTATCTCAAGGGATGATGTCGGCCAGTTTGCGTCGCGCATTGCCCAGACCATCCGAAAAGAGAACAGGCTCACAGATCGATGACTTCACTCGCATCTCATGGTATATCCCTTCAAAGAAATAGAACCGAAGTGGCAGGAGTACTGGGACACGCATAAGACCTTCCGCGCGGAAGATCTCTCACCCAAGCCAAAAGTTTACATCCTTGACATGTTTCCGTATCCTTCCGGCGCTGGGCTTCACGTCGGGCATCCCGAAGGATACACTGCAACGGACATCCTTTCCCGTTACAAGAGGATGAGGGGCTTCAATGTGCTGCACCCTATTGGATGGGACGCGTTCGGTCTCCCTGCGGAGCGATTCGCGATGCAGACGAATATCCATCCTCGCATTACCACTGAACAGAACATCGCAACGTTCCGGCGACAAATCAAAATGCTCGGCCTCAGTTACGATTGGGAGAGAGAAGTCGATACAACCGATCCGACGTATTATCGATGGACCCAATGGATCTTTTTGAAAGTCTACAACTCGTGGTACGACCGGCGACTGCAGAAGGCACGGCCTATCGAGTCGCTTGAAGAGGAACTTGCACGCATTGGAACAAGAGATCTATCGGTACGGGAGAAGTTCTCTGCTGACGAGTGGAGGGGAATGAACAAGAAGCAGAAGCACGACTTTCTTGCCACCTTCCGTCTCGCATATGTCGCAGAGGTTCCCGTCAATTGGTGTGAAACCTTGGGGACGGTTCTCGCGAACGAAGAGGTTCCGGAATGGACGGAAAAAGGATACACGGTCGAGCGGCGTCCCATGCGCCAGTGGATGATGCGCATAACCGAGAACGCTGAACGACTTCTCGAAGACAGCGACGAACTTGACTGGCCAGATTCAACGCTCGACCAACAACGCAATTGGATCGGCCGCTCGGAAGGTGCTGAGATCGAGTTTCCCCTCGACGGCACAGATGAACGAATTCGTGTCTTCACTACACGGCCGGATACGGTATTCGGGGCAACATACATGGTGCTGGCGCCGGAACATCCGCTGGTCGAGAAGATCACGACGCCGGAGCACCGGCTCGCCATCGACGAGTACATCGACCAGGCTCGCCGCCAGACCGAGATCGAGCGCCTGAGCACGGAGCGCGAGAAGACCGGCGTCTTCACCGGCGCCTACTGCACCAACCTGTTCAACGGCAGCAAGGTGCCCATCTGGATCGCCGACTACGCGCTGGTCTGGTACGGCACCGGCGCAGTCATGGGCG
>JACQVJ010000171.1 GCA_016209805.1 Ignavibacteriota bacterium | reverse complement strand
CCATTCAAGGGACCGCTCCACATCCTGGGGGACCCATCGACCTACATAGTAGCACAGTCCAAGCTCGATCATCGCTTGCACATGGTTGCGCTCTGCCGCAGCCTGCAGCAACTGGATTGCCTGGGCTTCCGTAACCTGATAATCCAACCCGAGGGCCAGCAACCCCGCCCACACAACCTGTGCATCGGGATCACCTTGACCGACACGAGATTTCAAGAGAGGAAAGAACTCCTTTTCCTGAATCAGTCTCCACAGCAGCGCAGACGCACGAGGCGAACCAAGCCTGATCGCACGGATGTAATATACACCGGCAGCAACCTTGTCGGCACCCACCTGGATTCCCTTTTCCAACAAACGACCGAGTACTGCAAGGGCTTCAGGGCTTCCCGCTTCAGCGGAGAGCTCTATTGTCCTCAAACTGACCGAGTCGAGTGTAAGGTCACCAGTAGGCGATTCAACCCCCAGCGCCTTGCGTAGTTCCGGACTCCCATCACGGACAGCCTCCCTCAACAGAGTAAGATCCTCGACCTGATGTGAAGTGTCATCGTCAAAGTCGAGGAAGATCGGCATTCCACCAAGGACCGAGACATTTGGCGTCACGAGCGTATCGCTTGCTGTCTCGCGCGCTTCGTTCCCCACCGAATCCTTCTTCGGAACATATCCTCTCTTCTCAAATTCCTTCAATACCTCCTTCGCAGTTTCGTGTCCCACGTCCGCCGCGATTTTCACGCGCCGGTACGCTTCATCGAGGTTGCGCGGCACAACAAGATTGTCTGAAAAAAACTGCCCCAGGACGTAGTCCGCTTCGACTGTCTTTTCTTCGGCGCAATACAGGAAATTCCGGAAGGCATCAAATGGGTTCCACGCAACTCCCCACCCATTGTACTGGAGGATGGCAAGATTGTACTGGGCCGGTATGAGGTTTCGGCCGGCCGCTTTTTGTATCCAGTAACCCGCTTTCAAAGTATCGGCTTTGAAACCTCGCCCGACGAAATATCGGATTCCCAACTCGTGCTGCGCGAGGACGTCGCCGGCGTTCGCCTTTTGCGTGAGCATGAACCCCTGCCACATCTGATACGTCGCATCGGATTGCTCGATGATTTTGGTGGGACCGGCAGGCTTGTAGTCCTTGAAGACGGGACTATTGGGCCGAGTCTGCGCAACGGCACAAGCGCCGCCAGCAATCAACAGCGAGATTACACACTCCATTGCCGATAACAGATTCTTCTTTTGCATTCTCGAGCTCGTAATAACGACGCGGGGGACTATTTCAGCTGAGCGACGGCCTTCGCCGCCTTCAATATATTATTTCGTAGAGAGAATTGAAACAGAATTGAAAACTGTCGGACAACGCTTAGGGAGGATTAGGTGGTCGAAGAAGTGACCATTGCATGCTTGGCGCACGCTGGACTGAAGCATCAACCAATGCCCTGGTTACACCTTGAAGTTTGTATTGGCAAGAATCTGAAACGTCCGGGCACAAAGGTCCTCGCAAACTTGCGATGAAACCGGGCCGATGAGTTCAGGGAGCCCAATATGATCGATAACGTACTTCGGCAGTCGAGGCAGAAGGGATGTCGCCCCACCCTCCTTGTCGTATGCACCAAAGATGATTCTGCCGACTCGATGGAGTACGAGAGCGCCCAAACACATTGTGCACGGCTCCATTGTAGTGTAACACGTCATCTCTTTCGCTCTCGGCCAAAGATCGAGAGGGACTCGTTGCAGAGCTTCCATTTCTGCATGGCGCCCGGGGTGATACTGCGGCCTGAGTATGGAGTTCGCACCTTCAGCTATCATCTTGCCGTCCAAGACAACGACAGCGCCGATGGGCAAATTGCCACCATTCTCCGCGGCTCGTGCGAGCTCTATGGCCCTATCAAGGTGCCCAAGGTCCTGATCGGATAAAGGCATATGCTATCAATGGTTACGGCGACCTAAGGTGCGGGTGCGCTTTCTTATTTTCTATCGCGTCCCCAAGAGCTTACACACAATTTGAAGATAATTGAAGAGATGACGTGCGTCAAGGCAATTACAGGTTAGTAATGCGTTATAGTTATGAAT
>JACQVJ010000169.1 GCA_016209805.1 Ignavibacteriota bacterium | reverse complement strand
GGATCGGTAACACCGTAGAACTTCTTCAATCCCTCGATCTTTACGCGAGAGACCTCCGGAATCTGGGACTCATAGGCATAGAGCGACGCCAAGCCCTCCTGGCAGGAAGCGTTCCTGCAACAGTCCATCATCGTAGCGACGAGCGCGCGCGTTGTTGGCAATGGTTCTGTTGAGAGGATTTCATCCGTGCTCGCGCCCATTGCATTCGCAAACTGTATCCATAATGCAGGATGATTCTCCGGACCGTGCTCTTCTTCATATAGATTCATGAGCAGTTCTTGTCTCAGGGCCATCTCCGGAGTGTTGGAGTGCACTGCGCTGACCATGCGTGGAAAATCCTTCACGAAGTGATAATACTGACAGGCATAGTTCTTTAACATCTCTTTCGTAAGCGCCCCATCGTTCCACGCCTGGTAGAACGGATGCTTGAGCATGCTTTTCTCATGAAGCATCGCCTCGATTGTATTGAAAAGAACAGTTGGCATTTCACACTCCTTGTATTTGGATTGATGATTACATGAACTGATGGATCCTCGTCAGGATACCTTGCCGCTTCAGTATGCACTTGCAATAGTCAATCGCTTCGGCTCACAACGGAGCGTCAACCGCGTTCCGATCCTCACCTGCTCTCCCACGGGCAGACTCTGCGAGGAAACAATCCCCGATCCATCAATACGGAAGTCCAGTTGTGCAAGCGTCAGGCGGTTGATCGCGCGCCGCAAGGTGAGACCCCGTACATCTGGAACAACCGTGAAGCCGCGCGGACCCGCCATTCGGTCGACTGCCGACGAGAGCTTCACCACTTCGTCACGAGAAATTTTTGTTCCGGCACCCGGCGACTGTTTAACGACCGCAGTGCCCGCGCCCTTCATTTCAACCTCAAAGCCAAGTGAGGTCAGCAGACTGTGAGCAACGTTGGTTTCAAGGAGTGTGACATCGGGAACCGAGAGAAGCTCTTTTCCGACAAACTGCATTTGCGGCTTCCTCGTGAACCGTTCCGAAGTTGCAACCACCTTTTCTGCAATCGCCCTGAAGATCGGCGCAGCCGAAAGTCCGCCAGTATACACTTCGCCAGCAGGATTATCCAGCATCACCAGGCAGACTGCTTGAGGATCGTCGGCTGGAAAAAAGCCCGCGAAGGATGCAGTGTAGCTTCCAGGGATGTATTTCTTTAGATACTTTCTTGAGGTACCGGTTTTGCCGGCAACAGTTACTCCCTTTGTTTTTGCCTGTATACCTGTCCCGCGTTCAACCGCTCCCACGAGAAAACTCTTCAGTATCTCCGCCGTAGAGTTGGAGATGACGCGTCTGATTGCCTGTGGATGTGTTTCAACCACAACCTCATTGTTCTTATTCAGAATCTGTCTGACAATGTACGGTTTCATCAACGTGCCATTGTTTGCAACCACACCGTACGATGCTGCGAGTTGAATGGGTGTCACATGAACTTCATACCCGTATGCCATCGAATTGAGCGTTGCTCTTGACCACGAGCTTGGCTTTTTCAACTCACCTCCTACTTCACCGGGGAGACCGACACCTGTCGCGATGCCAAAACCGAAATTGCGCGCCGTTGTGTAGAAAAGCTCAGCCCCGATGAGATCCGAAATTTTTGCCAGCACGATATTGCTTGATTGTTCCATTCCCTGTTGGAACGTCAGCAAACCATGTGGATGCGTATCGGTGATCGTGCGAGTTCTCCCTCCGCCGAGATTGACTACATATCGACCTTGTTCGGCATAGAACTTCTGTTCTGGCTTCGCAACGTCACGTTCCAGCGCGGCCGACGCAGTGACGATCTTAAACACCGAGCCCGGTTCGAACATGTCGGTAATCGTCCGGTTCCGGATGAGGGACGTATCGGCACGAGACGCGTTTCCAGGATCAATACCGGGATAGTTTGCCATCGCAAGCACTTCTCCGGTCGACGGATCCATCATTACCACCAATCCGCTCTTTGCTTTGTTTCGTTCAATCCCCCTGCGCAACTCTTCTTCTGCAATCGCCTGGTACTCAAGATCAATAGTGAGGACAATGCTCTGTCCGTTCACCGGTTCCATGCGAGGATGATCCACCGAAGGTCTCGTGCGACCAAATCCATCGCGTTGCATAACGACGTGGCCGGCTCTGCCTCTCAATTGTTTGTCATACAGGAACTCAATGCCGCTCAAACCCACGTAGTCCATGCCGGTAAAGCCGATGAGTTGACCGCCAATACGCCCGTAGTGGTAAAGGCGCTTCGGCTCGTTGAGTCGGATGACGCCAACGAGTTCCTCGGCTTTGATTCTTGCGGCTACCTCCGGTTTGACCCCTCGCTCAAGCCAAACAAAGCTTGACCCTTTTTTGAGTTTGGAAAAATAGAACTCCTCGGACCTGCCGAAAACTTTTGCAAATCGTCTCGCCACTCCACTCGTACTGCCTTTTACAACAGTCGGGTCCGCGGCAAACGATATGTACATTGTGTTCGAAACCAGGGGCTTTCCATTGCGATCATAAATGTTCCCGCGGGTTGCGGGCAGAATCATCGGCGCCAGATATTGTCTCTTTGCGAGTTCCTTAAGCTTTGGCGCCTCGATTACTTGCACCTGCAAGAGGCGAACAGCAATGAGAAGAAACAACAGAACCATGAGTATCTTCACAATGAGAATCCGTCCCAACGATTCTCTCAGCGCAGACTTCTGATTATCTGGAACGTGTTTTTCTTTCCTTCCGAACATTTCCCTATCTCTTCCCGAACCGCTCAAATTGATCCCTCCCGACATCGATCAGGATTGGAGGAACAGTGGAGTATCTGAGGCCAAGCTCCTCTGTCGCTGTTTTGGCAATCCGCTCGAGCGATGACTTGCGATTGATTTCGGCCTTGAGTGCTTCATTTGCATCCACGATTTTGCTGTGAATCGTTCGGAGTTGGTGAACTTCAATCGCGAGCCGGTCAACTTCAATGATATTGCCTATGTAAACCACAATGGACACAGCGAAACCGAACAGCATCAGTATGATCGTGAAAGTCGATACCTTACGCCGGGTCGCCTTTCTGTTTGGTCGAATGACATAGCCCGGCGTAGTCCGAGGTTCACCACTGTAGATATAGCGCCGCTCTCTTTCCTTCCACGAGTCGCTTTCCCCCGTGACGCGATCCAACAGTGAAGGTACATCGCCTGAAGATTTTCTTTTCATGATGTTCTGTGATTGCGCACGCAACAGAAGTTGAGACATTTCATAGCGATGTGCTACAACCTTTCTGCAACCCTCATTTTTGCGCTCCGCGCGCTGGGATTGTGTTCAATCTCTTCAGCGGCCGCCTTCACGGGCGTTTTTGTCAGAACGCGGAGCCGTGGGACGGCAACTGCGTCCGGGATGTACTTGCTCCCGGACGGGATCCTCTGAGCCGATGCTTCTTTGAATCTGTTTTTTGTGATTCGATCTTCGAGCGAATGGTACGTGATGACCACGATGCGTCCCCCGGGTTCGAGAAGGTCAATCGAGTCAGCAAGCACATGCTCCAGATTCCCAAGCTCGTCATTCACTTCAATCCGGATCGCCTGGAACACGCGCGCAAGAGATTTTATCAGAAACTTTTTTCCAACAGCCGATTCAACGACAGAGGATAGGCGTCCAGTGGAGTCAATCGGCCTGGCTTTGACAATCTTCCGCGCAATTCTACGCGAGTGGCGTTCCTCGCCGTACTTCCACAGCACCTCAGCCAGCATCTTCTCATCGTACCTGTTTACAACCGTCCAACCGCTCATCTTCTGTCTTCGATCCATGCGCATGTCGATCCTTTCGTCTGCGCGGAACGAGAATCCCCTGGGCCCTTCGTCCAACTGAAATGACGAAACACCAAGGTCGAGCAATATCCCGTGTATGCGTTCTACGTTAACGGCATGAAGCTCGGCCTTCAGATTCCTGAAATTGGAGTGAACAAATGTAACTCGCTGTTGAAATGCTTGCAGTCGATTTCGCGAATACACAAGCGCATCCTCATCTGCATCAAAACAGATGAGCCGTCCTGCACCGCGCAACCGCTTGCAGATTCCTTCCGCGTGTCCGCCCCCCCCCACTGTGCCATCGACATATACATATTCTCCATTGGTAACAAGAAAGCGCAGAACGTCTTCTCGAAGAACCGGTTCATGAAATGCGTCCTGCTCGGGCATCGGTGTTCAAGGTATACATTCCTGATTCACTGACGTGTGGGTTTCTTCAAGATAGCTTGAGCGACGTCTTCATAGCTTTCCTGCTGTGATTTCAAATACTCTTTGTATAGAGCTGGATTCCACAACTCGATGTGGTTCAGTACCCCGAGAATCATTACTTCAGTTTCTATTCCCGCGTGTTCGAGCAGGCCTTTCGGAATTGTGATTCTGGATTGACCATCAAGTTGGGATTCAGTTGCATGCTGAAGGAGCACTCGCATAAAAAAACGTTCTCGTGCCTCCGAGGGTGAAAGCTCTCGAATGGAACGCTCAACTGTTGCCCACTCATCCTGCGGATAGACGAAGACGGATCGTTCGAAGCCGCGGGTTATCGTGAAGGTGGCGTTCGCCTCAGCCGACAAATACTTGCGTAACCGTAAGGGAATGTTTACTCTTCCCTTACTATCAACAGAGTATTCGAACGAACCCTTGAAGGATGACATGGCGAATTGATTGCGCTGGAGTGATACTTAGGTCAGGAATGGGATGTCGTCCCACTTCCCACCACTATTACCCATCGACGGAGCTAAGATACGCTTTTGACTCTTAAAGTCAAGCGGAAAATGGAGAAAACGATGCAGTTTTGAGGGGATTCAATAGAAGGTCGGATTTGGATGAAGAGTGACTTACCCACCGAGCTTTTCGGCTGTGGAGTGAACGGCAATTGCTTCTTGATTAGCTGTACTTGCAGATTCGATTTCGTGTATAAACGCTTCTGCAAAGGCAAAAGCCCCGCTTGTGAAACCCTGAGGATACTTGACGCTTAAGACAAGGAGATTCCCCGACTGTTTGAGTCGAAGTCCGTGTTTCGGCTGGTGTGAGATGAATGACATGATCCTCTGAAAACTCTCGCCTTCATAGAATGAGGTAGGCGGAAACTCGATCTCGAATTGTGTGTGGCCGATTCTCACCTTGCTCAACCCCAGACTGCTGGCTGCCATTCGTATTCGTATCGCCCATAGAAGATTCTCTACCTCCCTGGGGAGGATCCCAAAACGATCCTCCAGTTCGTTCCCGATTTCATCGAGCTGCGCCCGGCTTGTCAATGCATACAACCTGCGGTAGATAGCAAGCCGCTCGGCATCATTCGCGACGTACGTATCCGGTATCAAGGCATCATACTCTATCTCAACCGCGGTTTCGGTCATACTTCTTTTCCCGGACGTCCCAACCTCGAACAGATCCTGAAACTCTTGCTCCTTTAGCTCAGTAACAGCTTCCTCCAGAATCTTCGTGTACATCTCAAATCCCATCGTCTCGATGAACCCGCTTTGTTCTCCACCGAGAAGGTTGCCAGCTCCGCGGATCTCCAGATCACGCATGGCCAGATTGAATCCTGAGCCAAGCTCTGTGTATTCTTCGAGAGCCTGTAACTTCTGCAACGTTGTCCGAGGAAGAAGTGAAATCGGTGGCGTGAGAAGGAACGCATACGCCTGAACGTTTGAACGACCGACTCTACCCCGCAATTGATACAACTCTGCCAAACCGAACCTGTCAGCGCGATTCACGATGATCGTGTTGACGTTGGGAATATCCAATCCCGATTCAATAATCTTCGTGCAGACGAGTACGTCCGATCTCTTTTCAAGAAAATCCAGCATAACGTTCTCCAGTTTATGTGCATGCATCTGCCCATGCGCGAAATCGATTCGCAACTCGGGCAGAGTAACTCTGAGATGTGCCGTTACTTCTTCTATGTTGCTCACTCGATCATGCACAAAGTACACCTGACCACCTCTATGTACTTCCTTTCGTATGGCTTCTTTGATGAGCCGTTCATCATATCGCGCGATCTCCGTGATGATTGGGAGACGGTTGCGTGGTGCCGTCGCAATGATCGAAAGATCGCGAGCCCCCATGAGAGAAAAATGCAGCGTGCGCGGGATTGGCGTTGCAGTCAATGTTAACGTGTCGACTGTTTCCTTCAGCAGGCGGAGCCTCTCCTTTGCTGCAACGCCAAATCGATGTTCTTCATCAATGATCAGCAAACCGAGATCTTTGAAGCGAACATCTCTCGAGAGGAGTCGGTGAGTGCCAATGATAATGTCAATTGCACCTGCATTGAGCTCCTCCAGAATCCGAGACTGTTCTTTCTTCGTTTTAAGGCGTGAGATGACCTGAATGTTCGTCGCATACTTCGAGGTCCGATCGAGAAATGTGTTGTAATGCTGGAGGGCAAGAATAGTTGTCGGGACGAGAATGGCAACTTGTTTCCCACTCATCACCGCCTTGAACGCTGCGCGCACGGCAACTTCGGTTTTGCCGAAGCCAACGTCTCCGCACACAAGTCGGTCCATGGGAAAGGGCGCTTCCATGTCTCGCTTCACGTCCAGCGTTGCCTTGGCCTGGTCGAACGTATCTTCATACATGAACGATGCTTCGAGTTCTTTTTGCCATAGTGAATCTCTTTGGAACACGAAGCCCTGTTCGTGTTTCCGTTTGGAATAGAGGGAAATCAGGTCGCGTGCAATGTCTTTCACGCGGTTCTTTGCTCTTGATTTCAGCTTGTCCCACTCCGATGTCCCAAGTCGTGTGAGTTTGGGTGTGTGACCTTCTTTCGATGAGTACTTTTGAATCTTTTTCAGATAGTTCAGGTT
>JACQVJ010000183.1 GCA_016209805.1 Ignavibacteriota bacterium | reverse complement strand
GTTCAGATTCATCGGAAAGAAAATTGGGCTCCTCAGCCTCCTGACCACGCAAATGTTCCCAGCAACGATGTTGCTTCTGCCACTCTACATCATGTTGATCAAGCTGGGACTCATCAATACGTATTTAGGCGTCATTATCATCTACGCGGCGACTGCCCTGCCGTTTACCATCTGGACAATGAAGGGATACTACGACACGATTCCGTTCAGTCTCGAGGAAGCTGCACGCATTGATGGGTGCAATCAGTTTCAGGCGTTCTACAAGGTCATCCTTCCGCTCGCGGCGCCCGCGTTAGTAATCACGGCACTCTTTTCATTCATGACAGCATGGGCCGAGTATCTCGTGGCGGCGCAGATACTTCAGGACTCTGATCTATGGACGCTTCCATTGGGGTTGAAGTCCTTTGAGTCCAACATGTCAACTGAGTGGGGACTCTACGGGGCTTCCTCGATTATTGTTACCATTCCAGTGGTGGTGTTGTTCCTTGCTCTAAGCAAGTATCTGGTTTCAGGACTGACGCTGGGGAGCGTGAAGGGGTGAAGGTAACTCTGGTGCACTTGCATCCAAATCTCTTCCAGACTAAATTGGTGTTGGAGAAATCATTGAAAGGCGCCAAATGACAATTGCACGAGTCCATCGTGATGGCAACAAGCAATCTGTGGAATTGCCGGAAGGTTTTCGAATTGACGACAGTGAAGTCTATGTTAAGAGAGTTGGCAACGCAATTGTCCTCCTCTCAAAAACAAATCCCTGGCAACCATTAAAGGAAAGCTTGAACTTGTTTTCCGATGACTTTATGGACGAGAGAGAACAACCTGGTCAGACAGAGCGAGAGAGTTTCGATTGATGACATATTTGCTTGATACGAACACTTGCATTTTCCTGATCAAGCGAAGTCCCCTGAGAGTTCTCGAAAATCTCGAAGCCCATTCACTCTCTGAGATCGGGATATCTATGATCACAGTTGCAGAATTGGAGTATGGAGTAGAGAAAAGTCAGCAGAAAGGGAAGAATCGTCAAGCCCTCGAGAGGTTTTTGTTGCCATTAGAACTCGTTGAGTTCAACAGAGCGGCATCGCAGCACTATGGCGAGGTGAGAGCAGAGCTCCAACGCATGGGGCAACCAATCGGGTTGATGGATATGCTGATTGCTGCTCATGCACGAAGCCTTGGTGTTACGCTGGTATCAAACAATCTGTGGGAGTTTTCACGAGTACGTGGTCTCAAGGTTGAAGATTGGACAACCTGAGATGAGGTGAACAACGAAACACGGCCTTTACCTCAGTCATCCATAAGAATAGAAAATGCTGGTCTTATTCTGGTCCGACCATCAAGACATCATACACATTTGCCTCTTCGGTTCTTGTCTTTCCTCCGCCACTCCACTCGCTCGCTTCCCGGTCTACATTCCTGAACTCACCAAGTCCCGCTCCGCCGTGATCGTCTTGTCCTCCTGAAAGCACTATGAATGTCCAGGTCGGTGCGGGCTTGCCGAGATATGCAACTGGAATGGCGAAGCTGATTGTCGCCGACTCGGCGTCGCCCAGCGGGTTAGTGACGTCAGTTTCAGCAGGAATGTACTCGGCGAGTACCTTCCGGTGGTCGTCCTCCAATCTTACACCTCCTCCTACGAGAATCAACCTTTCGTACGCGTGTTGATCGTCGAGAAGATAGTTTGCGTTGCGTTCGACTAACCGTTTGCCACGACCGGGGATTCCATCCGTGTCGATTGCAACTGCTACGAATGTTAGCTGGAAGCCATACTCAGGATGCCAGCCGGGGTTGGAGAGAGATTTGAACCTGAGCCCGAAGTAGGCATTTGTGTCGTCATAACTGACGGTGAAGTTGGTGATATCGAAGGAGCCGGGAGCAAAGTTCGGGTTCTTTGGGTAAGTATATGCTCCCGTTCCAACATCGTCACCAGCAGCATCCCCTGTGTTGACTATGAGTTTTGCATGCGCGTTTTTTGCCTTCGTCTGAGCGTGTGTGATTGTAGGATAGCTTGGTCCTCGCAGCGATCTCAATCCTGATCGAACTAACGGGCTTGCGAAAGACAAGTTTTCCACACTGAGCCTCGGATTATCAATCACTGAAGAAAAATCATGCTTAATGCCATCCGCTAAAAGAGTTACGCTTGTATCTCTTAATTCTAATCTGATAACTGCTCTTGGGGGAATCTTGAAATCGACACCCACCAGTCGATCAGTATCCGACATGAGTTGAATTTTTCCCTTCCCGCCTGCACGCAGGTTCGACCCGTCCAGCACCACGGTCTTGAGCGACGAGTGTTGCTCGATTTCGATGGGAAGCCCCCTGCCATTCAGGTTGATGGTTGCCTTCACCTTTCCCATAGCCTTCGGAATGTTGGGGCGGAGCACGAGCGAATGCTCCAGAAGACTAATCCTCACGCCAAGGTAGTCATCGTAGAAATTGCGGACGAACTCTGCGAGGTTCCATGCCTGAGAGAAGGTGCCCGAAAGTCGAGGCTCGGTTTCGCCCGGACGAGGCGCGGCGTCGAGCAGCTCGGACTGCGTTCCAACGGCTCCTCTGTCGAGGATTTGATGGACGGAGTTGGTTGTTAATCGGAACGCAAGTTCGCTTCTTCCAAACGAACGCAACTCCGAAATCAGCGGGCCTTGCAGCCATGTCCACACAATGCCGTTGTGGTACGCAGCGTCTTTGGGATAGTAGGGATTGTATTGATGGTACGGATGAAAGTTCTCATCATCCTGCCAGAGTGAAGCGACACCATGTTCGTACGTCAGGTTGCGCGTGACAGTGGCGAGGACTTTTGCTCTTACTTCATCCGAAAGGAGCGGCGTGGTGAAAATCTGATTCGGTCGAAGCTGCGTATCAGCGGAGCCATCTATTTTGAGGTGATCGACGACGCCTCTTTCGGTGACGAAATACGTTTGGAAGTTGGTCTGCAGACGCCGGAGAGTCTGGTTCCATCGTTGCGCAGACTTGGTGTCGCCTACGCGTGTGGCAAACCAGATCCCCGCTTCTAACTGTTGCGCCCAGAGAGCTTGAATGTCATTTGCACGATTTCCCCGCGGGCTCCACGGTCCGTCGGGACCAACAGCGTCCATCCAGGTTTCCGCATCACCATGCGTCAGAAAGCCAAGCGAGTCGCAATGATACGTGATCGTGCCATCTATTGATCGGACAATAACGGGGTACATCTGGAAGCCGAATGCCGTATCGCCCGATCGCTCCACGTATTCCTTCACCATCATGATGAACCTCGGCGTACCGTCGGCGGTGTTGTATCCCTTCTCTGTTGTGGTGACGATGTTCGGAATGCGGCCAAAATTCGTGGATGTCGAACTGGATACCTTGAACATCGACCCTTCAAAAATCGAAGCCGCCATTACGCCGAAGACGCGCGCGAT
>JACQVJ010000160.1 GCA_016209805.1 Ignavibacteriota bacterium | reverse complement strand
CCTGCCCGCCGAACGGAAAATCGAATTGAAGCTGAATGCCGAATGGACAATCGGCAGCTTGAAAAGCCGGGCCGAATTCTCATACATGATCTTATCCATCTCTTTCAGGGGGAGATTGATTTCTTCCATGAAGCTCATGTACGACTCCATTGATGAGAGCGGCCAGTCCGAGCCGAACAACACCTTGTCCGGCTCCACGCCATACAACAGCATTTCATGCAACTGCTTGCGCATGAAACTCTCGAAGCGATCGCTGAAATCTCCGAGCACAAGTCCCGAGACATCGGTGTAGACGTTCTTGTTCTTGTAGACAACCTCCATGCAATCTCGAATCCATGGCGTCCCGATGTGGCAAATGATGAAATTCACGTTGGGATGATCGACAGCCACTTCATCAACATGGAGTGGATGCGAGAACTTCACCTTTCCGCTTGGCGAATAGGTATCGCCGGAATGTATCATCACCGGCACATCGCACTCTTCCGCAAGTTTGTACACCGGCTCAAGTTTGGGATCATTCGGGTAGAACGGCTCATAGCCGGGGTACAACTTCAAGCCACGCACGGTGCCTTCCTGGATGTACCGTCTGACCTCGTTCAGATCTTCCTCGACAAAATTCAAGTAGCTGATCCCCGCCACTACGTACACTTTTGTGAGATCCTTCGTTGCATTCACCACGTCTCGAGTCGAGGGACGGCCGGGACGTACTTTGTATGACGTGAGGACAAGGGCAATGTCGACGCGGTTTCTCCGCATCACAAGCTGAAGCTCACCGAGGCACGCCTTCAGAGACTCAACTTCCTCGTTATGATAGTTATTGAGATGGGTGTGACAGTCGATGACCATTGATCAAGTGTTTTGTTGAGTGTACTACCGTTCAGCAATCGTTATTTCTTCCACATCCTGTCGAGAATGCTGGCAGCCCATTCACGTCCCCCCAATCCAAACGCAAGAGCCAGTGCGAGACAGAGAGCGCCAAATGCAATCTGAAACGCAGACACCAGAATCTGACCGCCAATCGAGAGTTGTTCAAGCGCTACTGAGACAACAAAGATGATGATCGCCCACTGAGCCAATATGCTGACGAACTGGGCTCCGGCAATACCAATGTTGCTCAGATACGTGAACGATACGCCTTGCACGAATTTCGCAAAGAGCGAGCCGAACATCAGCACCAACACGGCAACAATGACGTTCGGGATGTAGAGGATGATGCGGTTGAATAGTCCGGCTGCAGCTTCGAGCCCGAGGCTGTTCAACACGGCGAGCATCACCGTAAACATCAAGAACCAATAAATGAGATTCGCCACAATCGTGACTGTTGTGTAACGAACTCCCCCCTTGATAAGAAAATCTTCAATACCGGATTTCTCGGCTGCAACATCTAATCGTATAAGTTTGAGAAACTTGATGGCTATCTTACGCAACAGCTTTGCAATGAGCCACCCGGCAATCAGCAGGAGCAGTGCACCAAGCATCTGCGGCAGAAAAGAGCTCAGGTGAAGCCAGAACTGCTCCAGCGATTGGACGAACACATTGATCTGATCCATCACGATCGCACCTCAATGTTCTGTGGTTGACGTGTCAAGCTTCGGAAGATTGACGCAGTGCGGGCCCTGCGAGAGAGAATGTGTGAATTGTTCATCGTAGCGTACTCCAATATATGGTGACATCTGAAAACAAGCAAGGAGCCAATCGGGCTCTCAGTGCGAGATGCATGAAACACACTTGCCATTCTCCTCCAAGATGTTATCATAAGAATACGTGACTGACGAGAAATCCCACCCGCTCGTTCTCTCAAGCGTCGGCGACAGGGCTCGACGACCGTGCAGGGCCTTTCAGCGATACGTCGCCGTACGGGAAGTGAAGGTGGATTCCATTGAGCATCGTGACCATTCATTAGTAAGGGGTTTCCCGTGACCGGTCTTGATCAGTTATTGCTCGGAAATTCAATTCAAACCTGGACCATCGGCCTTGGTATAGCAGTCGTTTGTTTCATCGGCCTCAAAGTGATTCAGCGTATTATCGTCCGACGACTTGCGGATCTCGCTTCGAGGACGGAGACAGACATTGACGATCTGGTTGTCGCAATCCTCCAGCAGACCAATTTCTTTTTCCTCCTCGTTCTCTCCATCGAAGCAGGAACCCTCGCACTCACGCTCTCGCCGGCAGCCACAGATGTACTGCAGAGGATTCTGGTTCTTGCTCTTCTGGTGCAGGGCGCCCTCTGGGCAAACGGGGCAATTTCCTACCTGCTCAGGAGGTCGGTTTCACGACGCATGGAAGAGGACGCTGCAAGTGCGACGACCCTTTCGGCAATCGGATTCGTCAGCAAGGTCGTCCTGTGGTCGCTGGTTCTCCTCCTTGCGCTGGATAACCTCGGTGTAAACATCACGGGACTTGTGGCTGGACTCGGAATCGGGGGTATCGCGGTTGCGCTTGCCATCCAGAATATTCTTGGTGACCTCTTCGCCTCTCTGTCCATTGTTCTCGACAAGCCGTTTATCATCGGGGATTTCATCATCGTCGACCAGCATCTTGGAAGCGTCGAACACATTGGCTTGAAGACCACTCGTATCCGCAGCCTTTCCGGTGAGCAGATTGTCTTTTCGAACGCCGACCTGTTGAATAGCAGAATCCGAAATTACAAGCGGATGTTCGAGCGCCGTGTAGTCTTCACAATCGGTGTGACCTACCAAACGAGTCACAAACAGCTGACCGCCATCTCCACCCTGTTGCGCGAGATAATTGAATCTCAGCCGCTGGCCCGGTTTGACCGGGCACATTTCAGGGAGTACGGTGACTCGGCCCTGATATACGAAGCAGTGTACTATGTAAAGAGTCCGGAATACAACACGTATATGGATATCCAGCAGACAATCAACCTGGAGATCTTCCGCCGGTTTTCCGAGGAAAGGATCGACTTTGCATACCCAACGCGAACACTGCACCTTCACACCGAATCAGCATATCCTGCAGCACCGGGGGATCGAACGGCCGGAACCCACACCACAGTATCGTCGCGACACGAGAAGAATTGAATTCGATGGAACCATTCCACTTCTATACAAAGCTTGACCTCACAATCCTGCTCGGCCTGCAGGCGAAGAACGTGACCGAGCTGCTTGAATGCATCCAGGTTGCACCGGAGTCCTCCGTGTACCATCACACGCACAGGTTCTTGCAGCAGCACCACTATCTCTCGCCTGAACCGCCGAACGATTTTGCGTACTGGATAACGGACGTGCTGAACGATCCGGCGCTTGGTGAGAAGCTCTCAAGTGTTGACGTGATTCAGTTCTCGAGTCTCTCCGACCTCAGGAACAGATTTGTTGAGATCATGGAAAGCCATCTCACCAACAATGCCCGCCGTCCGGAAAGCCCACCGGGTGAAGAATTCCATTTCATGGCGTGCCAGACATTCGCATTCCACACTCCCTACATTGCCACAGATCTCAGCGAATTCAAGGAAATGCTCACACGTGTGAGCATCAATTCTCTGTACTATCATGTATTTGATGCGAAGTTACGGCTTGAGCGGGGTGAGAACGACTTCTCCCGCTGGTTCAGAGACCGCGGTGAGACTGCGCTTGCAGATGAGCTGAAACGTCTCGATCCCTATACGTACACACTCGAGGGATTACGGAACAAGATCATGAAACTCGTGGACAAGTATGATAAAGATTGAGGACTACGCATCCGTTGTCGGACAGGCAACGATCGACGAGTTGTTCGCGCTCGCAAGGCACCTCGAAGGGAAAGATAT
>JACQVJ010000013.1 GCA_016209805.1 Ignavibacteriota bacterium | reverse complement strand
GGCCTGATCGCTGCCACAATCAACGGGGGCCTGAACGAAACCTGCGATAACCACGTCACCAATGCTGCACCGATCTTATCTCCGGTCCGGGAGGTGAGAATGTAGATCCCATTGGAAATCATCCGTAAGGCCTTTTGCTTCACTTTCGGATCCATGGTGAAGAGCGGGGGTTGTGGTTAAAGAAAATCCAAGGAGGTTATTTTCGGCATCGCTTCCGGCGCAGCTACTCTCCCATCCGGTTTCGACGTCTCTGTACATCACGCAGGGCTTCGCGGAGCTCACGCTCAAACTGTCGCTCAAACAAAAGGTACTTTCCCCGCTGTTCTGCCGACAGCAGGTCGCTTAATCCCTCGAAGAACTTCTGGTCCGCATCTGCGATCCTTGAGTTAATGCGAAGTATATCGGGGAAGAACTTCTCATACTCATTGTCATCGGCACGATTACGGACGAGGCGCTCGATCTTGTCTAGGATTTCGGATTTCTCTCTCATGAGGTCGCGCTTGAGTGTCTCGTGTTCATTGAGGCGGGCAAAAAACCGGACGGACTGCTCCTCGTTCATATCGAGCATTTCAATAAGCCTGACCTTTTTCAGATGCTCGATTCGCTCGAACGGCCGACGGTCACCCATCCTTCCCGGTTGGGCACTCGCGAACATCACAGCAACGAACATCAATACAACTACGTTCACAAAAAAACGCATGATCTCTCCTCTGTGGTTCAAAGTTTTTTCTCTAAAGCGAGTTGGGTGAGTAGCTGCTCGACCTGCTGATCCGTCATCACATCCAACAATGTGCTCGCTTTTCCCATCGCAACAAAGTAGTCGACAATCTGGTCATCCGAGACTACGAACGGATCGTTAGCGTACAGATGGAACGTGTAATTCTCCATTATTTGCGGTACCTGAGCAAGCAGAGAATCGATCGTCTCCTCTGGGAGACTCTGCACAACCGTATTTAGGGTGGTGGCGGTGCTTGGCCCATCTGGTACGTAGTACTGCAGCCCAAACAGAAATGACAGGATTGCGATTACCCCCGGGATAGCCACCCTCGCCGCCCAGTTAATCGAAAGGGCTTTGCCGCTCGTTGCCTCATCGATCCGCTGGTTCGTGCGGACGATCAGGTTGCCCCAGTAGGAATCAGGAGGCGAAGATGGTTGAGGATCTCCCTTCTCCGCGAGAAGATCCTTCAATTCAAGGACTTCATCCTTTTCCACGAAATTGATGGCCGTATGTTCCGTGAGTTTACGATTCACGTTTCACGTATTCCTGAACCTTTCGTAACGCATGAAAAAAATTCGCCTTGAGACCACCGACTGACGTTTTCAGCACCTGCGATATTTCTTCATACGACATTTCATCATAATACCGCATGATGAAGACTGCCTTCTGCTTTTCAGGAAGCTCCTTGATTGCTCGCTGAAGAAGTGATCCCATTTCTTTCGAGTTCAATTCTTCAGCGGGATCATCCCGTGATGGCAGGAATCTCGCAATCACATCGCTCTGTCGCAAATAGTTAAGTGCCTGTTTTTTCCTGAGGGCATTGAGGGACAGGTTGACTGCAATCCGGTAGATCCACGTAAAGAAGCTTGCGTCACCCCGAAAGTCACCCAAGCCAAGGAACGCCTTAATGAATGTCTCCTGCACAATGTCGTCAGCATCCTCATGAGTTCCAACAATGCGGCGTGAAACCCAGTACACCCGTTGCTGGTATCGACGCATGAGTTCCGTGTACGCCTGACGATTTCCGTTTCGAACCTCCTCGACGAGTTCGAGATCCGCTTTGGGTTCCATCAACAGAAGGCAGAAGGATTCGTCTGACAGTTAGACATCTCGGTGAGGACAAACGTTTAACTACAGGAGCTTGTGTAGGAGCGTTGGTTTCAGAAGACTTTGCGCAGTTTCTTCAGTGTTTTCTTCATGTCCTCGGAGATGACCTTCGTGTCGGTGAGAACCGGCATGAAGTTCGTGTCGCCGTTCCAACGGGGCACGATGTGAAAGTGAATGTGCTGGTCAATGCCCGCTCCACTTGCGCGACCGATGTTTGCACCGAAGTTGAAGCCATCAGGTCGCACGATTTTCTTTAGTGCTTTGATCGCTCTCTGCGCCGTCTTCATGATCTCATCACATTCCTCCGTCCGCAGATCTTCAAACCGTGATACCTGACGGTACGGGACGATCATCAGGTGTCCACTGTTATACGGGTAAAGATTCATGATCACGAAGGAGTGTTTTCCACGCCAGACGATGAAGTGCCGGTCGTCGTCATTCGACCGGAGGGCCGCCGAGAAGAGACTTTCTTTCCCCTTCTTTTTTGTCGGGCGGTTTGTAAAGGTCTCAATGTATCCGGATCGCCAGGGTGACCACATGCGTTTCATTCGAGTCCCGGTTCACTTCAAACAAAAGGTTGGAACCATCGTTGGCCTCCAACCTCGACATGCCACATTGCGGTTCCGTCTCGCAGATGCATGGAGTTCTATGCTTCCTGTTCCTTCTGTTTGTGCTTCTCAGACGCCTGGATGATCTTCTCCATCTGGTCGCGAGGAACTTCCTCGTAATGCGACATCTTTGCCGAGAATACTCCCCGTCCACCGGTCTTCGAACGAAGAATGGTCGCGTACTTGTGCAGCTCAGCCGCCGGCACCTGCGCACGAATACTCTGATAGTGACCCACGCTCTCCATTCCGAGAATCTTTCCTCTTCGTCCCGATATGTCGCCCATGACTTCGCCCATTGCATCCTCAGGGACTTTCACTTCGATATCGTAGATCGGCTCGAGCAAGACGG